>PNIN01000077.1 GCA_002878065.1 Calditerrivibrio nitroreducens | reverse complement strand
TGAAGGATGGTTATAAAATCTCCTCGGTGACAATTACGCCAAGCCATGTTACTGTTTATGGCACAAGTAAGAAGATTAAAGCATTAGAGAGTGTGGAAACATTGCCCATCAATATTTCAGGTGTTGATGCAAGTCTTAAGCAGAAGGTGGGTATAAAGGTGGGGGAAATTATTACTGATGCAAAGCCCAATGAAGTTCAGATCGAACTAAAAGTTGTGGAGAATATTATCGTTAAAAATCTTAATAATTTATCTTTTGTATTGGAAAATTTAAACCCTCACTTCAAGGTGATACGAATAAATCCAGACAGGGTTGATCTGTCTGTGAGGGGTAGAAGTGATAAATTAAATAGTTTAGATAATTTAAAACTTTTTGTAGATCTTTCAAAGATAAACAGAGATGGTATTTATGAACTTCCGGTTAAAGTAGCTGGTATTGAAGGTGTAGATGTGGTGGATATTACACCTTCGAGAATCAAGATAGAGGTAAGAAGATGAGAAAATATTTTGGGACGGATGGTATAAGGGGAAAAGCTAATCTTTTCCCAATGACACCAGATCTTGCTATGAAATTAGGCCAGGCTGCGGCCACAATCTTTAGAAGAGGTGAGAAAAAACATAAAATAGTTATCGGCAAAGATACAAGGATATCTTCCTATATGTTTGAATATGCTATTGCATCAGGGATATGCTCTATGGGAGTGGATGTAGTACTCGTGGGGGTTTTGCCTACTCCTGCAATATCTTTTATCACAAGGAGCTTGAGGGCAGATGCAGGTATCGTCATTTCTGCATCGCATAATCCCTATTATGATAATGGGATCAAGTTTTTTTCAAGTGATGGGTACAAATTGCCTGACGAGCTTGAGCTTGAAATGGAGAGGTTTATTGATGAGGATAAAGCTGTTCTTGAAGCTGTTGTTGGAAGGGTTACAAGGATAGAAACTGCCATCGGTAGATATGTGGAGTTTGCTAAAAGTTCCTTCGATAAAAATTATGATTTAAGTGGTCTTAAAATCGTGGTGGATTGTGCTAATGGTGCTATGTATAAGGTTGCACCAATGGCTTTTGCTGAGTTAGGCGCAGATGTAGTTGTAATCAATGACAAACCTAATGGGTATAACATAAATGATGGTTGTGGAGCCATTCATCCGGAAACTGTTGCCAAAAAAGTTATTGAGGTGGGTGCAGATCTGGGGATTGCTTTTGATGGTGATGGAGATAGGGCTATTTTTGTGGATGAATACGGTGTAATTGTTGATGGTGATTACATACTTGGTATATGTGGAAAATTTATGAAAGAGAAGGGGCTGCTTAATCAAAATACACTTGTGGCCACAGTTATGAGTAATCTTGGCTTTGAACGTTCACTTAATAAGATAGGGATAAATATAATCAGATGCGATGTGGGTGATAGGTATGTCATAGAACAGATGAAGGCTTTCGGTTTGAATTTGGGGGGAGAGCAGTCTGGGCATATTATTTTTAGTGATTACAACACTACAGGTGATGGTTTGATAACAGCCTTACAGCTTCTCAAAGTAATAGTTACTACAGGTAAAAAATTGAGTGAGCTCCAATCATTTATCTCTGTATATCCGCAGGTGCTGAAAAATGCCTCTGTAAGTAAAAAGGTGCCTATTGATGATTTGAAGAATACTTCAAAACTTATAAAAGAATTCTCAGATCAGCTTGGAAAGGATGGTAGGGTATTTGTGAGATATTCCGGCACTGAAAACAAGATAAGAGTGATGGTGGAAGGCACCGATTACGATAAGATCGATTATATTGCAAACTCAATTATTACAACTGCTGTAAAGGAGATAAAAAATAGGGGTGACGTATGATAAAATTGGGAGTTAATATAGATCATGTCGCAACAGTTAGGCAGGCAAGAAGAGGGAAAGAACCAGATCCTGTTCATGCAGCAGTTTTAGCTGAATTGGGTGGAGCAGATGGAATTACTGTACATCTAAGGGAGGATAGAAGGCATATCCAGGATAGGGATCTATTTATCCTGAGGGATACCGTCAAAGTAAAGCTAAATCTTGAAATGGCAACAAATGATGAAATTATAAATATTGCTTTGTCTGTGAAACCGAACATCTGTACGTTGGTACCTGAAAAGAGGGAAGAGCTAACCACTGAAGGTGGACTCGATGTAATACATAATTTTGATAAGGTTGCAAGGACAGTAGAAATTCTTAAGTCAAATGGGATAGACGTTAGTATATTTATAGACCCAGATAAGAAGCAGATTGAAAAGGCTATCGAAACCGGAGCCAGATATATAGAGATACATACAGGTAGATATGCAGAGGCTACTACGGAAGATGAAAGTTTTAAAGAGCTTAAAAAGATCGAGGCTGCTTCAAAGTATGCTGCTGATTTAGGATTTATAGTAAATGCGGGGCATGGTTTGAATTATAAAAATGTTATTCCACTTTGCCGAATTTTTCCATTTCATGAGTTTAATATAGGTCATTCTATTATATCTAAATCGATTTTGGTTGGATTAAAGGATGCAGTGAGGGAGATGAAAGATATTTTAGAAAAGTATTCAATTGATAAGTAGGATGATGATCGGCTGTGATATTGTGGAAATTGATAGAATAAAAAATGCCATAGAAAGGCATGGTGAAAGATTTGTAAATAGAATTTTAACCCAGAAAGAGATGGAGATCTTCGAAAAGAAAAATAGATCATTACAATTTTTTTCTGGTAGATTTGCTGCAAAGGAGTCTATCTCCAAGAGCTTTAAAACTGGTATCGGTAAGGAGTTATCCTTCAAGGATATAGAGATTTTAAACGGTGAAAAAGGTGACCCAATAGTTTTTATAAAAGGGGCAAGAAGAAAGGATATTGAGGTTTCCATCTCCCATGGCAGGGATTACTCGATAGCCGTTAGTATCATAAAAGAGAAAGAAGAGGTATAGGTATGAGCGTAGCAGTAGTTATTCCCGCAAGGTATGCTTCCACAAGACTAGAAGGTAAGCCTTTAAAAGAGATAGCAGGGGTTCCCATGATAGCATGGGTAGCCCAGAATTGCATGAAGAGCAAAGCTAATAGGGTAATCGTAGTGACGGATGATGCAAGAATTTTAGACGAATGTAAAAAAATAGATGGTATTGAAGCTACGATGAGCGACCCTAGTCTCCCATCAGGTACTGACAGGGTGGCAAAGGTGGCCAGGTACTTAGATGATGATATTATTATAAATGTTCAGGGGGATGAGCCTTTTATCGATTACAAAGTGATTGATATGCTTATAGACGATCTAAATAATTCTGATGCTGTTATGAACACTGCCTGTGTTAAAATAGATGAAACAACGGCACAGAATCCGAATGTCGTAAAGGTCGTGTTTGACAAAACAGGTTATGCATTATATTTTTCCAGATCACCAATCCCTTATTATAGGGATAAGGAAGCACAAAAATTTTTTTACAAACATATTGGTATATATGGTTATAGAAAAAATTTCCTGAAAATCTTTACCTCCCTTGAGCCATCTGTAAATGAGAATATCGAAAAGCTTGAGCAGCTAAGAGCACTTGACAATGGTTATAAAATAAAGGTAATAGAAACTGAATACAACGGTATTTCGGTGGATACGGAAGAGGATTTAATAAAGGCAAATAAATATGCAATGGAGATATTAAATGGCTAAGTTTATTTTTGTCACCGGAGGCGTTCTATCGTCTCTGGGTAAAGGGATTACTGCAGCTTCATTGGGAACGCTCCTTGAATTGAGGGGTTATAAAGTTATTATTAAAAAGTTTGACCCTTATCTGAATGTAGATCCTGGTACTATGAGCCCTTTTCAGCATGGAGAGGTTTATGTGACGGAAGATGGTGCTGAAACAGACCTGGATCTTGGACATTACGAACGTTTTTTGAATTCTTACACAAATAAAGATTGCAATATAACAACAGGTAAAATTTATCACCATGTTATAGAAAAAGAGCGGAAAGGGGATTACCTTGGTGCCACTGTGCAGGTTATACCTCATATAACTGATGAGATAAAGAATAATATAAGAAAACTTTCAGGGGAATATGACATAGTTATAGTGGAGATTGGTGGGACAGTGGGCGATATAGAAAGTTTACCTTTTTTAGAGGCTATCAGGCAGATCAGGTTTGATCTTGATGACAATGATGTATTGTATATACACGTCACACTGGTTCCCTACATTAAAAGTGCCGGGGAATTGAAAACAAAACCAACACAACATTCTGTTAAGGAGCTCAGAGAGATAGGTATACAACCGGATATCCTTGTGTGCCGTTCGGAGTATCCTTTAAGTGATGGCATAAAAAAGAAGATTGCACTATTTTGTAATATTTCAAAAGAAGGTGTAATAAACGCCATAGATGCCTCCTCTATTTATCAAGTTCCCCTTTTGCTTCATAATGAAGGGATAGACAAGATTGTTTTGAAGAAATTAAATTTACCGGAAAAAAGTTTGGATCTCTCAAAATGGGAGGATATCGTCTTCCGTCTTAACAATCCGGAAGGTGAGGTCACCATTGGGGTGGTGGGTAAGTATGTGGACTTGAAGGATGCCTATATAAGCTTAAATGAGGCTCTAGTTCACGGAGGTATTCATAATAGATTAAAGGTTAACATAAAATGGATAGATGCTGAAGATCTCGAAAAGATGCCCCTTGATAAATTTTTTGAGGATGTGGATGGTATCCTTGTGCCGGGGGGATTTGGGGATAGGGGTGTGGAAGGTAAGATCAATGCAGTAAATTATGCCCGTATCAAAAATATACCTTTCTTCGGGATATGTCTTGGGATGCAATGTGCTGTAATAGAATTTGCCAGAAATGTTCTTAAGCTTGATGGAGCAAACAGTGTGGAGTTTCTTCCAAAGACCCCTTACCCTGTAATAGACTATATGAATGATCAAAAAAATATCAAAAAGTTAGGTGGAACTATGAGATTAGGAGGGTATAAATGTACTATAAAAGAAGATACCCTTGCTTTTAAATCTTACGGAAAAACAGAGGTATTTGAGAGGCATAGACACCGTCTGGAGTTTAACAACAGGTTTAAAGATGATTTTGTGAAGGCTGGGGTCACTATTTCTGGTGTAAATCAGGAAAGGGATCTGGTGGAGATAATAGAGCTAAAATCCCACAGATGGTTTTTGGGATGTCAGTTCCATCCTGAGTTTAAATCTAAACCCACAAATCCGCATCCACTTTTTAGCTCATTTGTGAATGCCGCATATAAGTATAAAAAGGATAAAAGTGATGAAAAGGTGGTGATCTGATGATCCTGTTTGCCGGTCCATGTGTAATAGAAAGTAAGGAGATTTTGGATGAGGTTTGCCGATTTTTAAAAAAGACTATATCAAAATATGATGGAATAGAGTTTTATTTTAAATCATCGTATGATAAGGCAAATCGATCATCGATAGATGCTTTTAGGGGACCCGGGCTTGAGGAAGGGGTTGAAATACTTGCAAAAATAAAAGATGAACAGAAAGTGGGTTTAATTACAGATGTTCATCAGGTGAGTGAGGTGGAAAAGGTAAAAGAGGTGGTGGATGTTTTGCAGGTGCCAGCTTTTCTTTCAAGGCAGACAGATCTTCTGGAGGCGGTGGCTAAAAGTGGAAGGATCGTTAATGTTAAAAAAGGACAGTTTTTGGCGCCCTGGGATATGGGAAATGTAAGGGAAAAGCTTAAGAGATCCGGTGCCAAAAGGATTATATTTACAGAAAGAGGGGCTTCTTTTGGGTATAATAACCTGGTGGTGGATTATAGGTCATTTCCAATTATGAAAAGTCTAGGAGTGGAGGTTGTTTTTGACGCCACCCATTCACTTCAGCTACCGGGGGGTAAGGGGAGCAGTTCGGACGGTCAGAGGGGGTTTATACCATACCTTGCGAGGGCGGCTGCCGCCTGTGGGGTTGATGGATTCTTTTTTGAGGTTCATCCGGAGCCTGATAAAGCTCTGTGTGATGGGCCGAATATGGTGGATTTCAAGATGTTTGAGGATATTTTAGATTCTATCATGAGAATTAGGGCAGTGTTATGAACCTTATAGAAATAGCTAAGGAAACTATGAAAATTGAGGCGGAGGCTATTTTACGAACCGCTGAAAGGATAAATGAAAATTTTGAAAAAGCTGTGGAGATTATTTTAAATTGTGAGGGGAGAGTTATCGTAACTGGTATGGGTAAATCTGGCTTAATAGGGAAAAAGATAGCCGCCACAATGTCTTCCACAGGTACCCCTTCTATTTTTTTACATCCGGCGGAGGGTGTGCATGGGGATCTGGGGGTTATTACAAAGAAAGACTGCATTATAGCCATATCGAATAGCGGTGAGACGGATGAGCTTATATCCATTTTACCTGTGATAAAAATGCTTGGGGTAAAAATAATTGCTATGGTGGGTAGGATAGACTCCACTCTTGCAAAAAAATCGGATTGTGTTTTAGATGCTTCTGTAATCAAGGAAGCCTGTCCGTTGAACTTAGCTCCCACAGCATCAACAACAGTGGCGTTAGCTCTGGGGGATGCACTGGCGGTGGCACTCTTAAATAAAAGAGGATTTAAAAAAGAGGATTTTGCAATGTTTCATCCATCGGGGACCCTTGGGAAAAGGTTGTTAATTAAAGTGGAGGATCTATACCATACGGGTAGTGAACTTCCGGTGGTAAGATATGATAGAACTGTGGCGGATTCTATATTTGAAATGACCAGTAAAGGTTTTGGTTGTACCACGGTTGTGGATGATAATGGTAAGCTTGTGGGTATTCTTACTGATGGTGATTTAAGAAGAGGAATGCAAAAATATAGAGATCTTTTTGAGAGAAAAGTTTATGATGTTTGCACTAAAAATCCCAAGACTATTGAAAAAGATGCCCTTGCCGCCAGAGCTTTACAGGTTATGGAGGATAAATCTATCACATCTTTAGTTGTTGTTGATGATGAGGGTAGACCCGAAGGGATAATTCATATACATGACATTTTAAAAAAGGGGATAGTATGAATATAAGATTGCTTATAATGGATGTGGATGGAGTCTTGACCGATGGTAGAATTACTTACACCTCTTCCGGTGAAGAGATAAAGTCTTTTCACGTAAGAGATGGTCTTGGGATAAAGCTTGCTAAAAAGTTTGGTATTGAGCTTGCCATAATATCCGCCCGTTTTTCTAAGATTACAGAGCTCAGGGCTAAAGAGCTGGGTATAGATATAGTTTATCAGGGACATTTTGAAAAACTTGATATTTACGAAGAAATCAAGAAAAAGTTAGATGTCACTGATGAAAAAATATCTTTCATCGGTGATGATCTAAACGATATACCGATTTTAAAACGAGTTGGCCTTCCGGCAACCGTATCGGATGCACCGGATGTGGTAAAACGATTTGCTCAGATTGTGACCCCTCAGATGGGAGGGCAGGGGGCGGTAAGGCATCTAATAGAAATAATTTTAAAGAGAAATAATAAATGGGAAGAAATAGTAAATACTTATTCTATATAGCAGTGTTATTACTGGTGGCTATTTTTGCGGGGTTTGTGGTTTATGATATCAATCGTCCGGAGGTTACCAAAAAAAGCAGTGAAACGTCTTATATAGAAGGGTTTTACCTCAAGAGCAACGTAGATAATGGAAGTTTTTATAAAATAGAAGCATCAAAGGCATATCTTTTTTTTGAGAATGAGACGGTGACCTTTGACAACTGTTCCTTTTATTACAAGGATCAGATAAAGATGATAAAAGGTAATGGGGAGAGGTGTCTGTTTAAAAAAGATAAATATGTCACTATTGAAAGGGGGGTAGAAGGTTTTTACAATAGTATCGAATTTAAGGGTGGTAAAGATAGCCATTTTTTCTACGATCTTGGGAGGTATGAAGGTTTGGTGGATGGGGGAATTTTTGCCAGGGATGGTGATAACTCTATTAGATCTGAAAAAATGAGGTTTAATAAAAACGATATTTTTGTGGAGTTTTCAGGAAAAGTGGAGGTGGTTTATGCGAAATAAAGGTGTTTTGGTACTGTTTTTTTTGCTATTTTCTGTACTTATTTTTGCTGATGAAAAATTCCCTGTTAATATAGAGGCTGATAGTGTGAAATATTTTGGTAAGGAGCAATATTCTCTATTTACAGGTAATGTAAAAGCTACTTATAAAGATACCAAGGTATATTCTGATAGTATGAAAGTGGTTTTTGATAGTAAGAAAGAGGTTGAGTTTATCTACTTTACAGGTAATGTAAAAATGGTTAAAGAGGGGATGTATTCCCTTTCAAAAGAAGCAGAGCTGAAGATGAAAGATAATATACTTGTGTTAAAAGGTGATGCAAAGGTCTGGCAGGGTGAAAATTATCTTGAAGGTGAAGAAGTAATAGTATATAATAATGATAACAGAGTAGTAGTAAACAGAGCTGAAAACAAAAGGGTAAAAGTAATTTTCTATCCTGACAACAAAATAGAAGGTAGCTTAAGTGGGAATAAGGACAAAGAACCTAAAAAAGATATACAAAAAAAGAACGGTAGTAAATAACGTATCTATAGAAGTAAAAGAGGGTGAAGTAGTAGGCCTTTTGGGGCCAAACGGAGCTGGGAAAACCACTACTTTTTATATGGTGGTGGGGATTGTGAATCCAGATGAAGGTAATATATATTTTGATGATGAAGATATAACCGAATTGCCAATATACATAAGAGCCAAGAAGGGGATCAGTTATCTTCCTCAGGAATCTTCCATATTTAGAAAAATGACCGTTTATGACAATATCTACGCATCCCTTGAGATCAATTTTAGAGATAAAACCTATATTAGAGATAGAGTTGAAGAGCTGATTTCGGATTTCAACCTTACCAAGGTTAAAGATAGCATGGGTTTTTCTTTGAGTGGTGGTGAAAGAAGAAGGGTGGAGATTGCCCGTTGTCTTGCCACCAATCCCAAAATAATTCTGCTTGATGAGCCATTTGCAGGTATTGATCCTATATCTGTGGTTGATATCCAAAAAATGATACACAAGCTTAAAAATATGGGTATAGGTGTACTTATTACCGATCACAACGTGAGAGAAACACTGAAAATAACCGAAAGGGCTTATATCCTTACAGATGGTGAAGTATTGGCGGAAGGGGAACCGGAGTTGATAGTAAAAAATCCTGAAGTAGTTAGACGTTATCTTGGAGAAGATTTTAGTTTATGAAAGGTGCAAAGCTCAATCTTGGCATTCAAACTAAATTAGGGCAAAGACTGTTAATCACCCCACAGATGAAGCAGTCGTTAAATATTTTACAGATGAATGTGACAGAGCTAAGTACTGAGCTTACCAATATCCTTCAAGAAAATCCCGTCCTTGAAATTGTGGAAAACAGGGAAGATGCGGACCTTTCTTCAGGGGAAATGGATCAGTATATTGAAAATCTTAAAAAGATAGAATGGGAAGATTTTTTTTCAGATAAGGATGACTTCAGGTATCTTTCTTCGGATGATGATGAATTGGACTATGAAAAGTTTGTGTCAAGGGATGTTTCTCTTGAAGAGCATCTGATATTTCAGCTTAAGATTCTGGGACTTCCCGAAGGGGAAGAGGAGATTGGAGTATATATCATTGGTAATATTGATGAAAATGGTTATCTAACCACTTCAGTAGAAGAGATTTCAAAAGATCTGAATGTTGGGGTTGAAGAGGTAGAAAAAGTATTAAAACTTATTCAGGATTTTGAGCCATCCGGAGTTGGTGCCAGGAATTTGGTGGAGTGTATATCAAAGCAACTGGAGGATATGAACGTCGTACCTGATGATATTGAACTTATCAAGCTTATCATAAATAATCATTACCAACTTCTGGAGAGAAAAGATATAAAAGGATTAAGTAAGGCGCTTGACATCTCAGAAGAGTATGTGGAGGATCTTCTTGAGATGATAAAAAGAACTGATCCCAAGCCTGGGCTTAAATATTATAACCAGATAAGATATATTGTGCCGGATGTTTACGTAGTTAGAAAAGGTGATGAGATTGAGATTATACCAAACGATGATTCGATCCCATCGATTAAGATAAATGGCTATTATATAAAGATGCTGAGGGATAAAAATCTTGATAAGGATACCTATGAATACATTTCTGAAAAGGTCAAAAGTGCCCTCTGGGTGTTAAAAAGCCTTAATCAAAGGAAATCTACAATTGTGGCTGTGATGGAGAGTATAGTAAAATTTCAGAGGGATTTTTTCTTTAAAGGTTTTGACGCGTTGAAGCCTTTAAAACTTAAAGATGTAGCAGAGGATATAGGTATACATGAATCCACAATAAGTAGAGTGACTTCAGGTAAATATGCCATGACAGAGATGGGTATAATTGAGATAAAAACATTTTTTGTGAAAGGTTTTCAAACGGATAATGGAAATGTTACGACAGATTCTGTAAAATCTATGATAAAATCGCTTATCGATGATGAAGATAAGGCAAAGCCGTTGAGTGATCAGAAGATTTCAGAAATACTTGCCAAAAAAGGTATTAATATAGCAAGGAGAACAGTTGCGAAATACAGAGAGGAATTAGGTATACCTGCTGCGGCAGAGAGAAAAAATAGATAATTATAAACCCAATAAACAGGAGGAATTATGAATATTCAAATTACTGGAAAAAACATCGAGCTTACCGATGCTATCAGGAGTTATGTAGAAAAGAAGGTGTCAAGACTTAAGAAGTATTTTGAACAGGTTCTGGATGTGCAGGTAATTCTTGATGTTCAGAAGAATGTACATCTTGCAGAGATTCTTGTGAATGCAAAAGGTGTATTTTTAAAAGGTCTTGAGAAATCAGAGGATCTTTATGCATCAATTGATATGTCTGTGGATAAAATCGAGAGACAGCTTGTGAAATACAAAGAGAAACTTAAAACTAAAAAACTTATGGAAAAAGATTTTGAAAAGCCACTCACATTAAATATTTATGAACACTCAAGTCTTGTGGAGAAAGATGTCCCACAAATAATTGTTAGCAAACAGATACCTGTCAAGCCTATGGATGTGGAAGAAGCGGTTATGCAGATGGATCTTTTGAATAAGAATTTTTTTGTTTTTAGAAATGCATCATCCGGTGAAGTTAGCGTAGTTTATAGAAGGGATGATGGGAATATCGGTTTGATAGAACCTTAGAGGTTTAGATGCAGAAAATATTTGATGATCCAAAAACAATTTTGGTAATAGAAGAGGATTTTGAGAAAAGTCAATTAATAAGAAAAGTTGTGGAGTATGCACACGCTATAAATATCATTGAGGATATTGAAGCTACTTATAATGCAGTAATAAAAAGAGAATCTATGTGTAGTACGGCTATTGGTGATGGGGTGGCAATACCCCACGCCAAATTGCCTTTTGTTGTGGGAGTAAATATAATATTTTGCTATCTCCCTAATGGTGTTGATTTCGATGCTGTGGATCATAATAAAGTTAGATACCTTTTTCTGATATTAAGTCAGGAAAAAGAGACAACCCTCCATCTGAAGGCTCTGGCAGCAATTTCGAAGCTGATAAAAAATACCAGTTTTATAAATCAGTTAAATGGTGAAATGGAACCAATGAGGATACATTCGATTTTAAAAGAATGTTGGGGTCAGGTGCTGTGAAAAAGATACCGGTACAGGAAATTCTCTCTGAAGAGATTAATGATCTTAAGCTAAGGCTTATTTATGGCAAGGAATTTCTCAAAGAGAGATATATATCGAATTTCAGGATACAGAAACCGGGACTTGCCCTTGCCGGTTTTACGGAGCATATCCATCCGGAAAGGGTACAGATACTTGGTAATACTGAGATATCTTACGTAAATTCGCTGAATCCTGATCAGAGGTTAAATGCTTTTGAGAATTTTTGTAAAAAGAGGGTCAGTTGTATTATTGTTACAAAGAATCTGAAAATTCCCAAAGAGCTTGTTTATTGTGTAAAGAAGTATGAAATACCTCTATTTAGAACAGAGATCGTCAGCTCCCGTGTAATTCAAGAAATAATGTTTTTTTTGGAAGATAAGCTGGCGCCTGAAACGGTTATTCACGGTGTGCTGGTGGATGTCTATGGAGTGGGGGTTGTAATCCTTGGTAGAAGCGGTATAGGTAAGAGTGAGTGTGCCCTTGAACTTGTAAAACGGGGGCATCGTCTTGTGGCGGATGATGCCATTCATATAAAGAAAAAGCAGGATATACTAATTGGAACGAGTAACGATCTTTTGACATACAATATAGAGTTAAGGGGGCTTGGGATTTTAAACATCAAAGATATGTTTGGTGTAAGTGCCATAAGGATGCGAAAACGTATTGAGATCGTAATAAGCTTTGTGGATTGGAATAGTGAAGAGTCCTACGACAGAACAGGGCTTGATAAAAAATTTTACAATATAATGGATATCGAACTTCCCCATCTTATCCTTCCGGTTTCTCCTGGTAGAAATATGGCCGTTATTATTGAGGCTGCAGCAAGAAACCATCTTTTAAAGCTGATGGGGTATGATGCTGCACAAGAATTTCAAGATAGGCTTATGAGAAAGATGGAGGAGAATAGAAAGCTGGAGATAAACCGTATAATGATGAATCAGGGTGTGGAGTAGGATGAATAATAGCCATCTCATAGTTCTTACAGGTTATTCCGGTGCTGGAAAATCAACTGCTTCGAAGGCCCTTGAAGATCTTGGATATTACACAGTTGACAATATGCCACTTTCACTTGTGGAGAAATTTGTACAGGTGGTATTTGATTACAACTCTGAGATTCAGAAAATTGCACTTGTCATCGATGCAAGAAGCAAAGATATCCCAAAGATTGCAGAGGTGGTAAAATTTTTAAAATCTAAGTACTATGTAGAGGTTATATTTCTGGATGCTACAGAAGACATACTTGTTCGAAGGTATAAAGAGACGAGGCGAAAGCATCCATTGGGTGACAATCTCCTGGATTCTATAAGACTTGAAAAGAAACTCATGGAAGAGATAAAGGAGTTGTCTGATATCATAATAGATACTTCGTCCATGACGGTACATGATCTTACAAAACTTTTTGACGAAAAATTTAGAGAGATGGATAGCTCTAAAATGTCAATTACCATACAATCATTCGGTTTTAAATATGGAATTCCCCAGGATTCAGATATGGTTATTGATGTTAGATTTTTGAAAAATCCCCATTTCGTTGATGAATTGAGGGGGAAAACGGGATTGGAAAAGGATGTGTATGATTATGTTTTTTCTGATGAAAGATGTAAGGTATTCTTAAGAAAGCTTAAAGCTTTTCTGGAATTTTTGATACCAAATTATGTGAAAGAAGGTAAGAAGTTTTTTACACTTTCCATAGGTTGCACTGGAGGGAAACATAGATCTGTTGCACTTGCGCAATTCATTGGTGAGTATTTGAAAAATAGGTACGACAACAAGGTTTACATCAAACATAGAGATATAGAAAGGGGATAGAGTATGATTGCAGTAATTTTGCTCACTCACAGCAGTCTTGGACTTGAGCTTTTAAAAACTACAGAGATGATCATAGGTAAGCAGGATAAGGTGGAGGTTTTATCGATACACAGTGGCACAACGCTTAGTATCCTTGTGGAAAAGCTCGATCAGCTGGTGGAAAAGTATAAAGATGGTGGTGTTGTGATAGCTACAGATATGTTTGGTGGTAGCCCTTCAAATATAGCTATGGCATATTTAGTTAACGAAGGGGTTGAAGTAATTACAGGTGTAAATCTTCCAATGCTGATAAAGATATTTTCAGATAGAAAGGGTGTTGAAACACCACAGGAGCTTTGTGCTTTAGCAGCTGAAGCGGCTAAAAAGAGTATAATTATAGCAGGGGAAATAATGAAAAGATGAAAAAACACAGAATATTTCGAGTTGATGATAGGCTGATCCACGGACAGGTTATAGAAGGATGGATCAAGTATTTTAAGCTGAGTAATACATCCATTGTTAATGATAAAGTGTATGCGGATCCAATTCAACAGATGATCTATAGAAGTGTGGTGCCTAAAGGGGTCAATATTCTTATATCTACCATTAAATCTTTTGAAAATGAGTTTTTAAAGATAAAAAATGATGATTTTCTTGTTTTGTTCGAATCGATTCAGGATTTGTATACCTGCAGAAAATTGATCGATGATTCAATAGAGGTTAATATCGGTTGTATTGCAAACCGCCCTCATAAACATCAGATTTCTGATACAGTTTTCTTGGATATCAGTGAGATAAAATTGTTGTGTGAATTGAGAGAGGAGCATAATATCTCCATTAAAAAATTGCCATGGGAGACTTCCATTGAGATTTTAAATTTTAATAAACTTCTGGATGGAAATTTATGACACTTCTTCTTGCACTTCTTGCATTTTTTGTCTCACTTGATAGGTTTACAGCACTACACATAATGATATCAAGGCCTATTGTAATTGCCACTATAGTGGGGCTATTAACCTCCAATATCCAATTGACATTTTACGTAGGTATTTTGATTGAGATATTTGGCCTTATAGATGTGCAGGTGGGTACGAGGATCCCAAGGGAGGATTCTTTTGTGGCATTTGTTATGTCTGTGCTGGTGGGGAATGGATATTTTACTTCGGTGTCAAAATTTCTAGTTATCTTACTTTTACTTTTAATTTTAATGTATGTGGCAAATATGACGGAAGAGATAGTGAGAAAGATCAATAAAAAAGTCTTTACGAAATACCGATATTCAAACTGGCCAATATTGTTTGGAGTTGTTATTTCTGGTTTGAGAGGTGTTTTAGTTTATTCGGCGGGTGTCTATTTTTGTATTTTAGTACTTGAATATCTTGGTGGTATCTTTAAACATGGTAATAATATAAAAACCTATTCGATATTTATTTCAATATTGCTGAGTGGTTATCTATTAAGATTTCTGTCTTTTAAATCTTTGTACAAATATATAATATTTCTGTTGGGGTTATTTCTGGGATGGCTAATCGCTTAAATAGATTTTTTCTACTTTTGAGAAGCCTTTTTTATACAGGTAATTTTAATATTGAAAATATGCAGGGTACTGGCTTTAGATGGCTTGTGGATTATGTGGGTAAGAAAGGTCATTACGAGATTTCCGATGAGCTTTTAAAAAAAGAGGGGGAATATTTTAATACCCACCCCTTCTTTATTACCTTTATTTTAGGTGTGTGGTTTAAGGAGTTAAATACAGAAGAGGGGCCAGATTACTGGAAAAAAGTATACTCTTCCGCTTTTGCCGCTGTGGGGGACAGCTTTTTCTGGCATAGTTTCAAGGTGTTTTGTTTTCTTATTATGGCAATTATAGGGATCTATTCTCCTGTTGTGGGATTGATTATGTATTTACTTATATATAATGGATTTCATTTTTATCTACTTTTTGCAGGGTTTAAGATAGGTTATAAATATGGTAAAAACCTTATAACCTGGTTTAATCTTTTCAGAGTTAATCAATGGGGGCAGATATTTGATGCCGTTTCAGTTTTTTTATTGGGTTTGTTATTGTCTTTCTTAATAAAGTCTTCGGGTATCGTAACATACTGGCACTATTTCTTAGGGGCATCGTTACTACTTTTGGGTTTATTTTTTGCTAAAACACTCAACGTAGTATTAGCTTTTATGTTTGCTATATTTGGTTTTGGAGTGTTACTTCTCTTAAGGGGGCTATAATGGATGATTTAAAGATCGAATTGGAGATAATAAACGAATTGGGTCTTCATGCCAGAGCCGCTGCTCAATTTGTTAAAGTTGCTTCAAAATATAAATCTGAAATAAATGTATATAAAGATGGTTTGACGGCAAATGGGAAAAGTATTATGGGTGTTATGATGCTGGCCGCTCCTAAGGGAAGTAGAGTTGTTTTACATGCCAGAGGAATTGATGCAAAGGATGCTATAAACGATCTTAAGACACTCATAGAAAACAGATTTGGAGAAGAAAGATGAATAAATTCAAAGGTGTAGCAGCTTCCGAAGGTATTGCTATTGGTAAGGCATTTGTCTTTGAAAATAGTAAGCCAAAGGTGGAAAAAAGGATAATCCCTCCTTCAAAAGTTGATGCGGAGATAGAAAAGTTTAGAAATGCTATAGCTAAAACAGAAGATTACATTAATTACACCAAGGAGCTATCTTCAAATAATCTTGATGTCGATTATTCTTTTATATTTGACGTTTATTTGCTCTTTTTAAAAGACACAATGCTGGTGGATGAAACCATTAATCTTATCAAAAGTAAATTTTATTCTTCCGAATATGCCCTAAGCAAGGTATCTAAAAATATCATAGCCTCTTTTGAGGCCTCAGACGACGAGTACCTAAGAGAGCGAAAACATGATATCGAACACATTACAAATAAATTGCTTACTTTCATGGGTGGTGATGACTTTACCGGGTTTGATGTAGATTCTAATTCCATAGTAATAGCAAGGGATCTTTCACCATCTCAGCTTGTTTATTTAATACATAAGGGGATTTCAGGTTTTGCCACCGATATGGGTAGCAAGGTTACTCATACATCGATTATCGCAAGGGCAGTAAATATCCCCGCCGTAGTAGGTCTAAGTAATGTTTCTGAGAAGTTGGAAACCGGAGATACTGTTATTCTTGATGCCTTTGATGGAATTGTGATTGTTAATCCCACAGACGAAGAATTAATGGCCTTTCAAAAGAAAAAAGAGAGGTATTCCACCTATATTGAAGGATTAAAGTGCGACCTTTATCTGCCAGAAGTAAAAACGCTGGATGGTCATAAGGTAAATCTACTTTTAAACATAGAGATAAATGAAGAGCTAAAAACAAACATTTTAGATATATCAAACGGGATAGGACTTTACAGGACAGAATTTATTTATCTTACCAGAGGTGATGTGAAGGAAGATGAACAATTTGAAATTTTAAAAGAAGCAGTATTGGCTTCTAAAGGTAAGCCTGTAGTAATCAGAACCTTCGATCTGGGTGGTGAAAAGCTAAGTTCTTTGTTACCACATCCGGAAGAGGTAAACCCCGCACTGGGGCTTAGAGCTATTAGATATTCTTTAAAATTTAAAGATTTTTTTACCAAGCAACTCAGAGCAATTCTGAGAGCTGCAGATTTTGGAAATGTATCAATTATGTTTCCGATGGTCAGTTCGATTAATGAAATAATACAAGTTAAAGAGATTTTAAATGACGTAAGATCTGATTTGAAATCGAAAGGTGTTCCGTTTGGGGATGTTAAAACTGGTATAATGGTGGAGATACCTGCTGCAGCTATTATGGCGGATCAATTTGCTAAACACGTGGATTTTTTTAGTGTCGGTACAAACGATCTCACGCAGTACACTTTAGGTGTGGATAGAAATAATGAATATGTGGCGGAGATTTTTGATCCAATTCATCCTGCCGTCTTATCTTTATTGAAGATGATCAAACTGGCGGCGGACAACAACAACATTGAAGCCACGATATGCGGTGAGATGGCTGGGGATCCTCTTCTTATCCCTGTTCTTCTGGGATTGGGTTATAGGAATCTCAGTATGAGCCCCACTAATATTCTCAAAGCAAGATATGTGGTGACCCATCTTACAATTGAGAAATGCAGAGATTTGCTGGATAGACTTGAGGAAAATTACTACAAAAATATGCATTATAATCTTTTAAAAACGTTTATGAATGAACACTACAAAGAGGTTAATTTTTATGAGTAGATTTTTGAAAAGGTCATTTTTAGCTGTTTTTATAGTACTTATTTTCATCAGCCTTTCATTTGCAGAAATCATCAAAGGGAAGGTTGTGGGGGTTTCGGATGGTGATACGATAACACTTTTGGCGGAGGATAATAAGCCTTTAAAAATTCGTCTTGCACAGATAGATGCACCTGAGAAAAAACAGGATTTTGGCCAGAAATCGAAACAATCTCTATCCGATTTAATTTATCTAAAAGATGTCACCGTGAAGGTGTGGGATGTTGATAGATACGGTAGAATAGTTGGCCAGATATTTTACAATAATTTAGATGTAAATCTTGAGCAGGTGAAAAGGGGGATGGCATGGGTTTACTTTAGATATGCCAAAGACCCCGAGTATTTTAAAGCCATGGAGATTGCAAAAAGTAAAAAGATAGGTTTATGGTCTATGCCAAACCCCATTCCGCCATGGGAGTTTAGAAAGCTAAATAGAAATGGTAATAATTAAATTTTTTTTATAAATTAGAAAAATCTTTTCAAAAACGTGTATTTTTCTATCAATGGTTGTAATAGTTGTTTTAAGATCTCTGGTATTGATGAGTATCCGTATAGGCCACCTGCTATTGCTCCTGTGACGGCGGCTATGGTGTCGGTATCCCCTCCGAGAGATATAGCTTTGGTGATGGCCTCTTCAAATGAAGACGACTCAAGGTTTAGCCATATTGCTGTTTGAAGTGTGGAAACAGCATAGCCCGTAACCTGATAGTATATCGGTTCAAAAAAGATATCGTTTATATCTTCGATGACGTTGTAGTAGTATTTATATGCGTAATTTAATGCTTCTTCCAGGCTATTTCCTAATATGAGATCCCTTAATATAATGTTGTATATGATGTTTGTAAATATGGCTACGGGATGGGAATGTGTCACAGATGCAGATTCGGCGGAGGATTTTTCTATAAATTCTCTGGATCTATTGTAAAAAAAGCATGAGATTACAGAGGATCTCATTAAAGCTCCATTTCCATTGTCAGTTCTTTGGTTTCCAGGAATATTTTCCTCTATTGCTCTCTTCGTAGTTCTGCCATAGCCAAAAGCCTTACCAAATGGGGTATATTCCCCTTTAAAAAACCAATTCCGGTATTTTTTGTATTCGTTGTCTTTATCCGCTGCACCTTTTTCAGATAAAGAATCTGTAAGGGCAAGCAGCATCGATGTATCATCTGTGTATATAGTACAATTGTAATTACTTAAATGGTTTTTTAATAGTACATCAGGTGACTCCGATAGTTTTATGGGTCTTTTCCTATTTTCAACTAATCTTCCTTCAAGTGGAGCCCCAAGCATGTCACCGATGATATTGCCAGCGATAATACCGGCGATTCTGTCTTTTATGTAATTATTTATTTCATTCAGCGCTTCTAAAGTGTGCGAGGAATGTAAACAATCTGAAACAGCATCTTTATTGGTCAATTAACACCTCGCCATTTTTTAAGATTAGTTTTTTATCTTTTAGTAATATGTCTGGCATTTTGATTCCGGTAAATACAGTTTTTTCATGCAATGTGCAGAATTCCATAAGAAGTGAGAAGATAGGGATATTTTGGGTTATTATGGCATCTTTGTTTATAAAATCATCCAGATAAAATAAAGATGGCTTTTTTAAAATGGCAATATCTGATAGGTGATCTTTATAGAAAAATGTAAGTGTTCTAAAATGGTTTGAATTTTTGGCTTTTTCATATAAATTTTTTGATATCTCCTCCACGCGATCTATATCTTTTTCATAAATTTCTGTTGGAGTTTGCTGGATCTGAAATCTACTAAACTGGGCTTTCCTGAAATATAAATTGAATGCTATATTGCCGTAAAAGTTGTTATCTTTTATCTGTTTTATTTCATCGAGTTCCAGAAAATAGATATCCTCTTTCTGTTTTATCTGCATATTTTTGATGAGTTCATCAGACAGAATATCAATAGACGACTTCATTTGTTGTAGCAATTTCTGGCTATTTATAAATAGTTCATCTCTGATATTGAGTAGATGATGTATCTGTTGTAATATATTTATGATCTTTTTTTCATACATCAATTTTTTTAGTTTTGGTAAATGTTTGTTATGTTCTGTTATTTCTTTTACTTCAGCCTTTGGAAGATGAATAGCTTTAAATTCTGCATTTATATCAAAGAAGTTATAAATGTTAAGAATGTTATCGTTTACAATGGAATTTCTTCTGGTCTGGTATATCATTTTCAATGTTGAATCTAAATTATCCGTTATAATGAGAAGGTCTAAAAAATATTGCATCAAATACAGATTGAGCATTTCAACTGCCATAATGTAAAGTGATAAAAAGTTGTTTAATTCATTTCCCAATAAGAAATCTTCATCAAATTTATCAGTTGTTTCCTTAATCTCTTTAACGATGTCGAGAAATTCATTGAAATCAAGATTTAAAAGTTTCATATCAGGTTTTTTAATCTTCCGGTAATTCTCTTTTAGATATAGATGCTGGGCAAAATTTAAATTGTAATAAAAACTGCCTATGCCGAGTGTGGTTGACCAGATTTCGATATTGTTTAAATTAAAATAGGGTCGGTTGAATATTGTTTTCACTGATGGGGAATAGGTTTTAAAATTTGAATAGATGAATAATGGATTGAATATATCAGGTAGGTTTTTTATGATACTGTTTGTAAGATAAGTTAAATTATCAGGGAAAAAGGTATCGAAAATCGTTCTGGAGTAGAGATTTTTTTCGGAACCTTCTTTGAATAGGTTATACTCTACTTTTGTAAGAGGGTATGGGATTTCGAAGGGAGCTATTGTTTTTTCTGAGTCGTAATTATCGCTTTTAATATCTGTAATGTAAAACTCGTCATCTTTAACATAGAATGTTATCTTTATAGGTTCATCAGAGTTTTTTTCTATGTTTGATAAAAAGTCGGAAATCTTCGATAATAATCGGTTATCCAGGTCTTGCTGACCAGATATGATACGGACAAAATCTT
>PNIN01000046.1 GCA_002878065.1 Calditerrivibrio nitroreducens | reverse complement strand
GGGTTTACTGCACTACCCAAGACTTTTGCATATCTTGCATGTATTGCTTTTTCTTCAGGGGTCTGAGGATCTTCAGGGTAATCAGGTACAGCAAAACCTTTTTCCTGTAGCTCTTTGATGGCAGCTTTCAATTGAGGAATTGATGCGCTTATGTTTGGAAGTTTGATGATGTTTGCCTCTGGTTTCCATACAAGTTCACCCAATTCTGCCAGATAATCGGGGATTTTTTGCTCAGGCTTAAGAAAATCTGGGAAGTTAGCTAATATTCTTCCGGAAAGGGAGATATCCTTCTCTTCCACCTCGATTCCTGTTCCTTTAAAGAATGCTTTGACTATAGGTAGAAAAGAATAGGTAGCTAATGCTGGTGCTTCATCAATTTTTGTCCAGATAATTTTTTTTGCTGACATAGCTGTTTCTCCTTATATATTATTATTGAAATCTTTGTATACAGTATACAATGTATAAATCGGTTTGGTTCATTTGTCAAGATAATTGTAGCCTTGAATAAAAATCTTTTTACCATAATAAAACTATGTTTATATAATATAATTCTTTTTTAGTTATGGATTTTAGATCTAAGATATCACAGGATATTATGTAACCTAATGGTAAATATGATAGTTATAGTCAATATTAGTTATAGATTATAATTATAGATTTATGTATAAATTCTTGAAAAATATGTACAGATTAATTTTGTATATGGAGTTTTCAAATTATCTTCAAAGGTATGTGTTGAAATGAAATAATTTTATTATTTTAATAGCAGTATTGAATTATGTTGTAACTATCTGTCGAAGAATATTGTTTTTGTTAGGTTTATTTTTTTTGTTTGAATATTTTATGTGATGATGTTGGAATTTATAAACGGTATTATAAAATTTTTTGTTATTTTAGATGTCAATTGTTCTTGACAATTGACATGGAAATGTGGTATTGTATACTGTATACATAAGTATATACCATTTAGATGGTTGACAATATAATAAGGAGGATTATATGGCTTTTAAAAGACCAAAAATTGCGTTGATAGGTGGTGGACAAATCGGTGGAGTTCTTGCTCAGCTTTGTGCATTAAGAGAACTCGGTGATGTTGTAATGTTTGATATAGTTCAGGATATGCCACAAGGTAAAACTCTTGATATTGCTGAAGCTGCAAGAATCGATGGCTTTGATGTGAAGCTCAGTGGTACAAATACTTATGAAGGTATAGCAGGGGCTGATATCTGTATTGTAACAGCTGGTCTTCCTAGAAAACCTGGTATGAGTAGGGATGATCTGCTTACAACTAATGCTAATATTATAAAACAAGTTGCAGAAGGTATTAAAAAATATGCACCAGATTCTTTTGTTATCGTAATTTCAAATCCGCTTGATGCTATGGTTACATTGATGAAAGAGGTTACAGGTTTTCCTGCAAATAGAGTTTTTGGTCAGGCAGGTATACTTGATTCATCAAGATTTGCTACATTTATAGCATGGGAGCTTGGGGTATCTGTAAAAGATGTTAATGCGCTTGTTCTTGGCGGACATGGTGATACTATGGTACCGCTTGTAAGATATGCCAACGTTAATGGTTGCCCTGTTATGGAGCTTCTTGAGCAGAAATACGGTACTGAAAAAGCAAAAGAGGTTATGGAAGAAATGGTTAAAAGAACTAGAAATGCTGGTGGGGAAGTTGTGGCTCTTCTTAAAACCGGTTCTGCTTTCTATTCTCCAGCATCAGCAGCTATCCAGATGGCTGAGGCGATCATCAAAGATGAAAAGAGAGTGCTTCCAGTATGCGCACTTCTAAACGGTGAATATGGCGTTAAAAATCTTTACGTTGGCGTTCCTGTAGTTTTGGGTGCCAACGGTGTAGAGAAGATCATTGAACTTAAGCTAAATGAAGAAGAGCAGAAGATGATGGATGTTTCTGTAAATGCAGTAAAAGGCCTTGTGGAGGATATGAAAAGACTTGGCTTTTTGAGCTAAATGGGATCAATAATACAATAAGGAGGGTTTAACCCTCCTTAATTTTTTAAAATTATATTGAAATTTTCGAAAAATTAGTATATGTTGAGTTTCCAATAAATTCGAAAAAGGAGTTTTTTAATGGCTAAAGCTGAAAAGATAGAAATTATTGAGAAATGGTGTAAGGGCTGCGAGATTTGTGTGGAGTTTTGCCCCACCGGTGCTATTGAAATGAGAGATTTCAAGGTGGCTATAAAAGACCTTGAAAAGTGTACTGCATGTATGCAATGTGAACTTAGATGTCCAGATTTTGCAATCATAGTTTACAAGAAAGAAAAAGAATAATTCAGGAGGCAATAAGTGGCTAAAAAAGTAGAATTTATGATGGGTAACCATGCAGTAGCAGAAGGTGCCCTTTATGCTGGATGCCGTTTTTTTGGCGGTTATCCGATTACACCATCTACTGAAGTTGCTGAAAGGATGGCAGAAAGGCTTCCTCAGGTGGGTGGAAGATTTATACAGATGGAAGATGAGATTGCTGCAATGGCTTCTGTTATTGGTGCTTCAATTGGTGGTGTTAAGGCATTGACAGCAACAAGTGGTCCTGGTTTGTCCTTAAAACAGGAAAATTTAGGCTATGCTATGCTTTGTGAGATTCCTGTGGTAGCGGTGGATGTTATGAGGGGTGGTCCATCTACGGGTATGCCAACAGGGCCAAGCCAGTCTGATATTATGTGTGCTAAATGGGGTACGCATGGAGATCATCCGGTGATAGCCGTAACTCCCGCATCAGTTCAGGAACAGTTTGAAGAGACAGTAAGAGCTTTCAATTTGGCTGAAAAATATCGCTGTCCTGTAATAGTACTTACAGATGCAATTATAGGTCAGATGATGGAGCAGATTGAGATACCTGAGCCAGGAGAACTGGAGGTAATCGAAAGACCAAAACCTACCTGCAAACCAGAGGAGTATTTACCTTTTGATTTAGATAAAGACTTTGTTCCTCTTGCGGCGTTTGGTTCTGGTTATAGATACCATATAACAGGTCTTCATCATAATTCCGATGGTTTTCCGACAAATGACCCAGTACTTCATACAAAAAATACCAAGAGGCTTATCGAAAGAATCAATAAGAATTATGACGATATAGTAAAAGTTGAAGAGTTTATGATAGACGATGCTGAAGTTTTAGTTTTTGCGATTGGAGTTACTGCAAGGTCTGCTAAACATGCTGTGGTTGAGGCGAGGAATGCAGGTATTAAAGCAGGTCTTATAAGACCACTTACTATTTGGCCGTTCCCAGAAAAGCACCTCGATAAGATTTTGTCAAAAAATAAAATAAAAGGTATCGTAGTACCTGAGATGAACCTTGGGCAGATGACTCTGGAGGTTCAGAGGGTTGCCAGAGGTCGCTGTGAAGTGGAAGGGCTTTATAGCCTGATGTTGGATCCAATACTTCCAGCTGAGATCCTTGAAAAAATCAGGAGGTTTGTATAAATGTCTTACGATTACGCTAAATATTTGAGAAAAGGTAAGCTGCCACATATATGGTGCGCAGGGTGCTCTTATGGTATAGTATTAAAATCTCTCATAAGGGCTATCGACTCTTTGCAGTGGGATAAGAATGATGTGGCTATAGTTTCAGGTATAGGTTGTGCCAGCCGTTTGCCTGGATATGTAGATTTCAATACATTACATACAACACATGGTAGATCTATTGCATTTGCCACTGGACTTAAGTTGGCCAATCCTAAGTTGAACGTTCTTGCTATGGGTGGCGATGGTGATATGACAGCCATTGGTGGTAATCACTTTATCCACGCATGTAGAAGAAATCTTGATATAACAATATTTGTTTTCAACAACAACATATACGGTATGACAGGTGCACAATATTCACCCACTACACCAAAGGGTGCATGGGCCACAACATCACCATATGGTATGGCTGAAAACAACTTTAATATCACCGATCTTGCTATAGGTGCAGGAGCAACTTATGTGGCAAGAACCACAGCTTATCATGTGGCACATTGTGAAAAAACTATGAAAGAGGCATTTTTACATAAAGGAACAAGTGTTGTGGAAATAATAAATTCTTGTCCGACTGGTTTTGGTAGAAAGAATAAATTTAAAACACCTGCTTCAATGCTTATGTGGATGAAGGATAATGCTGTGAATATAGAAAAGGCAAAGAATATGTCTCCGGAGGAGCTTGCTGGTAAATTCATCATAGGTGTTCTTCACAAAGTAGAAAGACCAGAGTATCTTGAGACATATGATGCTACTGTAGGATTAAAAAAATAGGAGTATAAAATGGCAAGGATAGATATTAGACTTGGTGGTTCAGGTGGACAAGGTACAATCACAGCAGCTGCTATACTTGGGTATGCTGCTGTTTATGCAGGGAAGAAAGCAGTTCAAACTAAATCATATGGACCAGAGGCAAGGGGTGGTGCCGCAAGGGGTGAAGTGGTAATTAGCGATGAAGATATAAACTATGTTAAGGTGTTAAAGTCTGACATACTTGTGGCTCTCACTCAGGAGGCATGCGATAAATTCGTGGTGGACGCAAAAGAGGGTAGTATTGTAATAGTGGATGATTTCCTTGTTAAGAATAAGCCTCAGGGGAATTTCAAGTTGTACTCATTACCCATAATAAAAACTGCTGCAGAAGATGTGGGTAAGTCTATGGTGGCAAATATCGTAACCCTCGGGGTTGTGAATGAGCTTGCGAATCTTATAGATTATGAGAAACTTGAAAAAGGTGTTTTGAGCAAGGTTCCAAAAGGTACTGAAGAACTGAATAAAAAAGCACTTCAGGCTGGGATAGAGCTCGCAAGAAAAGCAAAGAAGTAATCATGATTTAGATTGAAACTAAAAGGCGGGGTTTTCCCGCCTTTTTTAGTTTGTGGCTTCGCTTTGATATGCGATTGGGTGAATATTGTTTGATTTTAAAATTTCATAGAGTCCATTAATTTTTGTTTTTTGCCATCTCTCATACACTTTGAGAAGATTCCTTTGATCGATCAATTTAAAGCTTTTTGATATTTCGATCATAACAGTTACAAGTTTCAAAAAATCTAAAAAAATACTGTAATATAAATTTCTTAAATCACTCAATGAGTTCATGGTGACATAAATTCTATGTAAAGTCAAAAAAGATACCTTTCCTAATTGAATAAAATAATCTATGTCCACGAGCTTTCTGTTGAGCATATCCGGGAAAAGGCCGCTATATATAAGGCATAAATCCCCGACAGCCTTAATTTTCTGAACTTTTTTGAGTAGCTCTTCGGATAGAGCCTTCATAAATGCCTCAGCAAGGGCGTCATTTCCTATGATATCTTTATAAAAGAAGTCGTTTTTTTCAATAAGTCCTTTTAAAAGGCTCATCAGGTAAAGCTTAGAATAATCTGAAAGCTCTATGTTCACATTCTTCTCCTTCTCGGAAATGATGTCGTAAAATTCTGAATTTAAATTGTTTACCACTAACATAAAGCACCTCCCTGTGGTTTGTGGCATCCATGCCATCTTAATAGATATATCGGAAAAAGAAGAAAAAACTTGAAAAGAACAATCAAGATGGTGGAAGAGATGGGTGAATGGTTAATTTTTCTTGATGTTTTATGAAAATACTGCTATTTTTAATGGTTAGTTTAGAATCTGGAGGTATTTTATGAAATATAACCCACAAGTTATAGAGAATAAGTGGCAGAAGATTTGGGAAGAGAATAAGGTTTTTAAGGTGGAAAAGGATAATAATAAGCCTAAATACTATTGTCTTGAGATGTTTCCTTATCCTTCTGGTAAAATCCACATGGGGCATGTGAGAAATTACGCTATAGGGGATGTAATATCAAGATATAAATTTATGAAGGGATTTAATGTGATTCATCCAATGGGTTGGGATGCGTTTGGTCTTCCGGCGGAAAATGCCGCCATAAAAAATAAGATCCATCCTGCCAAATGGACTTATTCCAATATTGAGAATATGAAGATGCAACTTAAAAAGATGGGGCTATCATACGATTGGGATAGAGAGATTGCCACTTGTGATCCAGAATACTACAAATGGGAGCAGATGATTTTTCTGCAGATGTATGAAAAAGGGCTTGTTTATCGTAAAAAATCCCTACAAAATTGGTGCAACGACTGCCACACAGTACTGGCAAATGAACAGGTGGAGGATGGAAGGTGCTGGAGATGTGGGGAGATAGTGGAAAAAAAAGAGATAAATAGCTGGTATTTTAAGATTACAGATTATGCTGAAGAACTGCTTGAATGGACATACAAATTACCGGGTTGGCCTGAGAAGGTTCTGGTAATGCAGCGGAACTGGATAGGGAAGTCATACGGTGCTGAGATAGATTTTAACGTGGAAGGTGAATCAACGAGGATTACTGTATTTACCACAAGGCCTGACACCCTTTTTGGTGCTACGTTTATGCTTCTGGCTCCGGAACATCCTCTTTCTAAAGAGCTTTTGAAAGGTACTGACCGAGAAAAAGATGGTTTTGAGTTTATAGATGGTATTCTAAAAGAGGATAAAATAAGCCGAATGGCTGATGATAAAGAGAAGAAAGGATTTTTCACAGGGAAGTATGCCATAAATCCACTTACGGGTTATAAAATGCCTATTTATATCGCTAACTATGTTCTTATGGATTATGGTACAGGTGCAGTTATGGCGGTACCTGCACATGACCAGAGGGACTTTGAATTTTCAAAAAAGTATAACCTTGAAATTATCATTGTTATCAAACCTTTAGATAGAGATTTAGATCCTTCAAAAATGACTGAGGCATATACAGAACCTGGAATTATGATTAATTCAGGAAAGTTTAACGGAATGAATAGTGAAGAAGCAAAGACTGCCATTACAGATTATCTTTTATCTCAGGGTATAGGAAAGAGATCTGTTAATTATAGATTAAAAGATTGGGGAATCTCAAGGCAGCGTTATTGGGGGGCTCCGATACCTATTATATACTGCGATGATTGTGGGATTGTGCCGGTACCTTATGAGGATCTGCCAGTTCGTTTACCTCTTGACGTTGAATTTACCGGGATAGGTAATCCGCTGGATAGCTCCGAATCGTTTAAACGTGTGAAATGTCCAAAATGTGGTAAGCCCGCAACCAGGGAAACCGACACTATGGATACATTTGTGGAATCGTCCTGGTATTTTCTAAGGTACTGTTCTCCAAAAAATGATAAGGCCCCTTTTGATAAAGATGAGGTGAGATATTGGATGCCGGTGGATCAATATATTGGTGGAGTGGAGCATGCGATATTGCATCTTTTATATTCCAGGTTTTATACAAAAGTTTTGCGGGATTTGGGGTATGTGGATTTTGATGAACCATTTGAAAGGTTATTGACACAGGGAATGGTTTGTAAAGAAACTTATAGATGTGGGGAACATGACTGGCTTTTCCCGGAAGAAGTTGTGGATGGTAAATGCAAACATTGTGGAAAGGCTGTGGAGATAGGTCGTGTGGAGAAGATGAGTAAATCGAAAAAGAATGTCGTTGACCCTGATAACCTTATAAATGAGTATGGTGCCGATACCGCAAGACTATTTTCACTTTTTGCATCTCCACCAGAAAAAGATCTTGAGTGGAATGAACAGGGGGTGGAGGGTTCATTTAGATTTTTGGGTAGAGTTTGGAGATTGATACATAAAAATATAGCACTCTTTAGTGAAGAGTTATCCGAAAATGGTGAAGAAAGTAAGGTTTCAAAAGATATATTGTATTACATGCATTCTACTATAAAAAAGGTTACACTTGATATAGAAAAATATCAATTAAACACGGCTGTGGCGGCTATTATGGAGTATTCAAATAGGCTTTCAGATATTGAGCTTCAGATTAAGACTGATAGAGAGAGATATCTATTTAGAGAGGCTTTACGCAGCCTTATTATACTTCTTGCACCGTTTACGCCTCACATTTCGGAGGAGTTGTGGAGCATTACAAGGCACAAAGGACTTGTTTCAAGATATGGGTGGCCGACTTATGATGATAAGTATACCGTTAGGGATGATGTCACCATCGCGATTCAAATAAATGGGAAGGTGAGAGGGGAGATCGTCATTCAGAGGGGTAGCGATGAAGGGTTTGTATTATCTCTGGCTAAAAGTGATGAAAAGATCAAAAAGTATCTGGAAGGGAAAC
Organism: Calditerrivibrio nitroreducens; assembly: GCA_002878065.1. GTDB lineage: Bacteria > Chrysiogenota > Deferribacteres > Deferribacterales > Calditerrivibrionaceae > Calditerrivibrio > Calditerrivibrio nitroreducens_A. The sequence continues at coordinate 12,708 of PNIN01000046.1, read as the reverse complement.
AGCTTGTAAAAGAGATTTATGTGAAAGAGAAGCTGGTGAGTTTTGTGGTAAAATAGGTAAGGGGGATTTTCCCCCTAAAGTTTAATAGGTGGGATATGTATAAAAATGCCATAATCTTTTTAGTAGTATTATTAATTGTAAGCTGTGGATATCGCATTGTTGGAATTGATACGAATATAGAATACAAATTTCTTCTGGATAGAGTTGTCAGTCTTGATAAAGAATCTGACTATTTTGCCCTACTTGATGATGAGACAAAAAGTTTTTTGAATAGTTATAATGCACTTGCTTTAGACGATAATAGCTATGATTATAAACTTAAAATTGTATTACAAAAAGTCACTACGGAATCTTCGATTATTACCAGGTCAAGTCAGACCGTTCAGACGGATTTAAAATCAAACATTTCTTTAAATGTTTTCGACAAGCATAATAAAAAAGTTTTTGAAAAAGATTATTCTTCTGTGCAGACATACAATATTACAAATAATATATCCCAGAATATAGATAATAGAAATAGCGCTTTTAGAAAGACTGTTAGAAATATTCTGCTGGATTTTTTACATGACTTCCAAAAAGATAAAAAATAGAATCCTCGTGGCGGGATCCCAGAGTTTTATCGATGACAAGCTTAGAGAGCTTGTAAAAGATGTGGATCAAGACTCTGTAAGGTACTTTTACGGGGATGATTTGAATATCGAAGAATTTTTTGAATATATATCATCTATTCCACTTTTTTATGAACAAAATATCGCTGTATTGAAACATGCAGAAGATCTCAAAGAGAAATCAAAAAGTGAAATTTTGGAAGGTTTATCAAAGATTGAAGGGAATGTTGTGATACTCGTATTCCTTGATGAAAAACCAGGAGAGGAAAACTATAAAAAGTTTAAAGAGAGCTTCAATATAATTATCGAGCCAAAAAGATCTTTTAATGCCCAGATGATTCAGCAGTACTTTAAAGATGAAGGGCTTATCGTGGGAATTGATACGGCAAAGTATATTTTTGAGATGTGTAACAAGGATCCTATGATTTTAAAGAATGAGCTGGAAAAGATAAAAATATTTTATAATTACGAAAAACCCAGGAGTGATGAAGAGATAATTTCATTAGTAAGTTTCTCAAGATCAGAAAGTATATATCAGTTTATTAAATATTTTTTTAGCAAGGATCTTAATAAAACATTGGCTATATTTAAAGTAATTGTGGATGACGGTGAGAGTGTGGAAAGGATATTTTATGAGCTTTCAAGACATATTATAAGTCTATCCTTTTATATTATCTCACCATCATTAGTTACAGAGTATACCTATACCATCCACAATTACAAAGATTATATAAACAGGTGGAGTAAAGATGAAGTGGCGGAACTTGTGGAATTGATTGCTGAAATAGACCTTTTTCTCAAAACTGGTAGAGAGACATATTTAAGTGGTTTATATAGAATTATTTATACGTTACTTAAAAAAGATTAATTCAATATTAATAATACCCTAGATATTACATGCAGGTAACTTGCTGGTAATAAAGATAAATAAAAGTATTGACATGATTTAATTAATACTTTATGATTTATCTACCTAATATCTTGTTTTCATTTTCGTGAGGAGAAATCTAATGAAGGAGTAAGATATGTTTTTGAAAAGATATATACTTAAATTTTTACATTTTTTTAAGAAGAAAGATGAGCATGTTACTGTATTGATATTTAAGGATTCTGGATTAGGAGAGGTAAAAGCTAGGAATGTACACCATTCCACATTGAAGGCTTTTGTAATAGGTGGTCTTTCATTTTTGTTTTTTGCAATGATATCTTTTGTGGCTGCTTCGTTTTTATTTAAGGAGCGGATGACTGCTTTAAAATACTTAGCGGAAAACCAGATGCTTAAGATGAAAATATCTGAATATAATAAAAAACTATCCGAGATTGAAGCAAAAATCAATTATCTGCAAGAGTATGAACAGAAGATAAGAGGGTTGTCCAAAGAGCTCAAGATTTCTCCTAAATATCTACCACAGGGGGGGAAAGAGACTTCCCTTGATTCCCTAAGTATAGAAAAAAATCTATCTTATAAAGATGTTGAACAACGACTTAGAGATGCTGATGCTATTAAAAAACGACTGGAAGAAAAAGAAAAATCGATGGCGGATCTAATGGATACACTCAATGCGATAAAGCTGGTGGTGGATTCAACCCCTACCATTTTACCTGCAAATGGTTGGATTTCCAGTTATTTTGGAAAAAGGGTTTCCCCTTTTGGTCGCGGAATTGTCTTTCATGAAGGGATAGATATATCGTTAAGGCCTGGTACTCCGATAAGAGCAACTGCTGCTGGTGTGGTGGTATACTCCGGGTGGCAGCAGGGGTATGGGAGACTTGTGGTAATCGACCATGGTTTTGGATACAAAACGAAATACGCCCACAATTCTGTATTGAAGGTAAAAATTGGTCAGAAAGTTAAGAGGGGTACAATAGTTGCTCTGTCTGGAAGCTCGGGGGACAGCACAGGGCCACATTGTCACTACGAAATAGTGATTGGGAATACTCCGGTGGACCCCCTCAAATTTATGAAATCTAATCGTATCGCTTCTCTTTACTCCGGCAGATGGTAGTGATTCTGTAAGCTTTTGACCATAAGTTAGTGTTATCTGAAATGATATGTTGCTTCACCACTTTGTTGTATGAAATATTACCGAATCTTTCTACTGCATGATATATCAGGTAATCATCTTTATCTTTTCCACCGTAGATAATTATATGTCCCTTCATATGAATAAAAGTGCAAAATGGCTCTGCTTTACCTAATGCAATGAAAAAACTTTTTTTATCACCCCTCTCCCATATAATTTCACCCACCTCTGCCTGTTGTCTGGAATTTCTGGGAAGATCGACGCCAAATATTCTAAAAAGATCCATCACAAGAGATGAACAATCTCTATAACCATTTTTCCCACCCCAATCATAGGGCTGGTTGAGTAAAGATTCTAAAAAATTTTTAGCAATTTCAGAATTATAGACAACAGGAAAAATCGACAAACCATCATCTTTTTTGAGTCTTATGCGCTTTGAATCTGGCATTATAATTGTATAGTATTGTTCATCTTCATCTTCAATGGGGATTCTACTACCGGCACCGAAGATAAGATCACCCATCTTCACTCTATCTCTTACTATTACGATTTTTTTTGTGTTGAAATATCTCTTAAAGTTGTTGTAAGAAACGTTGTATACATCATTTTTGTTTATCCAGCCTCTTGTAAAAAATGTTTGTATAAAAAACCACTCCCCATCTTTTGAGGTATGTAGGATAATTACAGGCTCAAATGGCTCTATGAGAGAATACTGATTCCGGTCAATTTTATCATCTGGCTTGTATGTGAGGGCCGCATTGGTGGGAAACATTTTAATATTACTTCTTTTTTTTGTAAAACCAAAGTGGTTAACAGATGTTATTGCAGACAGGTTTCTGTTTTGTAATAGATTTTCTATTATGGTACTATTAATAGGTTGATTGTTTATAAATTTTATCCTTTGGTCAAAAGATTCTTTTTCCAGCAATCTCTTTTTAATATCTTTTTCTGTATTAGCTGGAAAATGTTCAAGGTCAGCTGAATATTCAATGTGAGTATAGATGTAATGATTAAGTGAAGATATATCTATAATTTCTGCATATGAAAGGTTTGCAAAAAAAATTAAGATAAAAAAGTTTTTTAAGTTGATAAACATAGCCCTGTATGTTATATATTTTTGTCTATTAGTCAAGTATAGTTTAAAGGGGTTTTAATATGGAAGTGAGAATAGATTTTAATCTGAAGACAATTGTGACATTATCACTCCTTTTTTTGTTGGTGATTTTTTATATTAAATTGCAATCAGTCATAAATATGTTTGCCATAGCATTTTTAATTTCATATCTCCTCATTCCCCTTGTACATTTTGTGGAGGATAAGCTTAAAATAGGCAGAGTATTTTCGGTTATATTAATTTTTTCTGTATTTTCTGGAATTGTTGTTCTGTTTTTAATTATCGTTATTCCATTATTGTATGCGGAAATATTTAATTTATTTAAGAATCTTCCGTCCTATGCCACTATTTCTATTGAAAAAATCAACAACATTTTTGAAAAATATAATTACCAGGTAGATTTGACTGCATTAAAACAGTCAATGTTGAGTAAGCTGAATGAGCATGGATCGGAACTTTTTAAAGGATCTCTGAATATTATCACCAGCATAATTACTTCAATATCCACGCTGCTTGGATTTTTTGTCATTCCCATACTAGTGTTTTACTTTTTGAAAGATTTTGAGTTTATATTCAAGAAAGGTGTAAGTTTTATAAAAACAAGGTTAAGAATTGATATAGATTATTACAACTATCAATTTAATTCTATTTTAAAGGGGTATTTTAGAGGGCAGCTGATGGTTTGCTTCATTTTGGGGATTCTTTATGGGGTTGTGGATCTTCTGGTTGGTATAAAAGGTGGATTTGCCATAGGTTTTATATCCGGGCTTTTGAGCTTTATCCCATATTTAGGTTTTATCACTGGATTTGTTTCATCTATCATTATGTCCTATTTACAGTTTGGGGATATTCTTCACCCTTTGCTGGTGGTGGTGGGATTTATGTTGGTGCAATCATTTGAAAGCTACTTTTTAACCCCAAAGCTTGTGGGGGAACATCTGGGTTTACATCCCATTGCGGTTATTTTTGCCCTCTTTGCTGGTGGTTATCTAATGGGTATTGGTGGGATGATCCTATCCATTCCACTTGCTGCATTCATTAAGATTGTTATCAATAAGTTTCTTGATGATGGGACAATTTTTATTGATAAAACAGTTGATAAGTTTCAATAATAATGATAATTTACTCTTTATGATAATTATAAAAGGGATTGAAAATATCGATATAGATTTTGAGACGTCAATTACATTGGGAAACTTTGATGGTGTCCACATAGGGCATAAAAGAATTATAGAAAAAACTGTTAATATTGCCAGGGAATATGGGATAAAATCAGTTGTTGTTACTTTTGATCCACATCCGATAGCCTTTTTTGGCCAAAGGGTAGATTTATTGACAAATCTTGAAAAGAAAAACCAGATATTAGAAACGATGGGAGTGGATTTTCATATGGTGATGTCATTTAACAAGGAATTGATGATGATGGATCCCGAAGTTTTTATCAGGGAAATTATTGTAAAAAGATTAAAAGCTAAATATGTTGTTGTGGGGTATGATTATAAATTCGGTTCAAGAAGAAAGGGTGATTTTGAGCTTCTTAAGATATTTTCATCAAGATATGGTTATGAAGCTTATAGATATGATAGAGTAGTTGTCGACAATATGACGGTATCAAGTAGTAATATTAGAAAGCTTTTAAAGGAAGGTAATCTTTCACTTGCCAACAAGATGTTAGATCGTTATTATTCAGTTTTAGGTCAGGTGGTAAAGGGGGATGGAATTGGTCGATTGCTTTCGTATCCCACTGCGAATATTGTTGTTGCAGATTTTTTAATACCAAAGTATGGTGTTTATGCCACTTTGATAGATATTGATGGTAAAATTTACCCCTGTGTTACAAATGTTGGTGTAAGACCAACTATTCCGGGCAAAAATGAACTGAGGATTGAGTCATTCATCTTTGATTTTTATGATGATATTTACAATAAAAATGTGGAGTTGTTTTTTGTGCAGTTTATAAGGGATGAAATGAAATTTGAAAACTTTGATGACTTAAAAAATAGGATCGCTATCGATTGTGAAGTTGCTAAAAATATTCTGGATAATCTGAAATGAGAGTTGCCTTTATTAGTTTGGGTTGCCCAAAAAATCAGACAGACCTAGAATACCTTATAGGTGATCTTGTTGTTGATGGATTTGAAGTGGTCACAGACATTAAGAAAGCCGATGCTATTGTGGTGAATACCTGTGGATTTTTGAAGTCTGCCGTCAGTGAGGCTGTGGAAAATATCCTGGATGTGGCGTACAATAAAAAGAAAAAGGCAAAGTTAATCGTTTCTGGTTGTATGGTGGAAAGGTACAAAGATGAGATAGCTAAGGAACTACCAGAGGTGGATTTCTGGACTGGTGTTGGTACATTAAAAGAGATTGCAGAGTATTTAAAAAAGGGTAAACTTACCAGAAATTTGGAAGAAAAAAGTTTTTACGGAGAAAATAGGATACTCGTAAATCACAGCTATTATGCATATTTGAAAATTGCAGAAGGTTGTAACAATAGATGTTCGTATTGTACAATACCTTTCATAAGGGGTAATTTGATTAGTCGACCGAGGGAAAGTATTATAAAAGAGGCAGAAGATCTTGTGAAAAATGGTGTAAAAGAGCTGATAATTATCTCTCAGGACACTACAAAGTATGGAATTGACAAAGGCAGATCAGAATTGATAGAGCTTTTAAATGATCTTGTGATGGTGGATGGGGAATTTAAGATCAGATTATTGTATTTAAATCCCGATGGTGTCTCAAATGAACTGGTGGATTTTGTGGCAAATCAGGATAAGATGATCAAATATTTTGAAATACCAGTGCAGCATATTGATGATGAGATCCTGAAAAAGATGAATAGAAAGTCTGACAGCAGAAAGATTAAAAGTGTGTTTGAATATATCCGCAGCAGGATACCTGAGGCTATTATAAGAACAACATTTATTGTGGGGTTTCCAGGAGAGGATGATGTATCATTCGAAAAAATGGTAGAATTTGTGGAAGAATATAAACCGGATTTTGCTGGCTTTTTTCCATATTCCCGCGAGGAGGGGACTAAGGCTTACAATTTTGAAAGTAGTTGTAAAAGTAGAGAGATTTCTAAGAGGATCTCAAGAATCCAGAAGATACAGAAGATAAATACATTAGAAAGGTTGAAAAGACTAAAGAAAGGTACAATTACCTTATATGTGGAGCAGCCATCAGAAGAAAACCCATTTTTATTGGAAGGTAGAGCGGAATTTCAGGCTCCGGATATAGATGGTAAGGCTTATATTCTGGGTGGTGTGGCGGATAAGGGGTATGGTCCGTATAAAGCTAAAATAAAAAGGGTGATCTACCCTGATATATATTGTGAGATTTTAGAATGAATTTGAGCGGAGGTATTATGAAGTTTGCCAAAAAAATATTAATATTTTTGATATTCATATTTATAGTGGTGGGGTGTTCTTCCAAAGAGCCACCTAAAAAACCGGCCGAAGAATGGCTAAAGGAAGGAACCCAATACTTTCAGAAAAAGAAATATCAAAAAGCTGCTGAAGCACTTGAAAATGCAATTATCGAGGCTGAATCTCCGGATCTTGCTGCTCAGGCACAGTTGCTTTTAGGGGATTCCTATTTTTTGATGAAAGAGTACGAACAGGCGATACCATCGTATAAGGAATATTTAAATATCTACCCTGATTCGCCAGATGCCAAAAGAGCTATGTACCGTTTGGGACTTTGTTATTATAATCAAGTGGATACGGTGGATAGAGATCTTGAAAATGCTGAGCTTGCACTCAAAACTTTCACCCAGTTGAAAGAAAAATATCCAGACTTTGCAAAAGAGAATAAGGTTGATAAAAAGATAGTAGAATTAAAAAATCTGTTGGCGGAAAAGGAGCTTTACGTTGCGAAATTTTATTTCAGGATAAAAGAACCGGCTTCAGCCATAAAAAGGCTTGAGTATTTAGTAAAAAATTTCAAAGATACAAAGGCTTATCCGGAGGGTTTGATTATGCTGGCGGAGAGTTATGTGGATAAGCCAGACAAAGCTCAGGAAGTGGTAAATCTTTTAACTGAACTTGCCAAAACAAAAGAAGGGATGACTTATTTGGGCAGAATATCGTCTGTGTTGGCAAAGCTTGAAAAGGTAATAAGTAAAAAATAGATGTCGGAGAGGTTATGCTGGATTTAAAATTTGTAGTGAATAATATCGATTATGTGAAACAAAAAACTTTACAAAGAAATTACGAATTCGATTTTGAAAAGATAGTAGCACTGGATTTAAAAAGAAGGGGTCTTATTCAAAAGGTTGAAGAGCTCAAAAAATACAGAAATGAAGTGTCAAAGCAGGTTGGAATATTTAAAAAAGAGGGGAAAGATATAAGTGAGATTTCTTCTAAAATGAGATCAATATCCGATGAGATTGATAAACTAGATAAGGAACTTTCTGAAGTTCAGCAGCAATTGAATGATATAATGCTTATGATTCCAAATATAATTGATGATTCTGTACCAATAGGAAATGATGAGAATGACAATCCTGAAGTAAAAAAATGGGGTGAAACAAGGGTTTTCACTTTTACCCCAAAGCCCCACTGGGAGATTGCTGAAAAGCTTGATATCGTTGACTTTGAAAGAGGGGCAAAGCTTTCCAAGTCGAGGTTTTCTATATATAAAGGCATGGGGTCAAGGTTGGAAAGAGCATTGATAAACTTTATGCTTGATACCCACATTGCCAAAGGATATACGGAGATTATACCACCACTATTAGTTAATGCTAAGACCATGACCGGGACCGGCCAATTGCCGAAGTTTGAAGAAGAGCTTTTTAAGTGTGAAAGGGATGAATTATATCTCATACCTACGGCGGAGGTGCCTGTAACAAACATCTATGCAGATGAGATAATAGATTACGACAAACTTCCTTTGAATTTTGTTTCTTATACCCCCTGTTTTAGACGGGAAGCCGGCTCATATGGTAAAGATGTTAGGGGATTGATCAGACAACATCAGTTTAATAAAGTGGAATTGGTTAAGATAGTTGAGCCTGAAAGATCTATGGAAGAATTGGAGATTTTGACGGACAACGCTGCAGAAATATTGCGATTATTGGGTTTGCCATATAGAATCATTAAGCTTTGTAGTGGTGATCTTGGATTTTCTTCTTCCATAACTTATGATATCGAGGTCTGGTTGCCGGGGCAAAACTGTTATCGGGAGATATCATCATGTAGTAATTTCAAGGATTTTCAGTCTAGAAGAGCAAAGATAAGGTATAGGGATAAAAATAAAAATGTAGTATTCCCACATACATTAAATGGTTCGGGGCTTGCGGTTGGGAGAACATTTCTGGCAATTTTAGAGAATTATCAGCAGGAGGATGGTTCTGTGGTGGTTCCCGATGTTTTAAAGCCTTACATGGGTGGGATAGATATTATAAAATAGTATGCTTATCGTTGCAGGTATCCCGTTGGATGAGGAGTATCATAATTTACCAGACGATTTAAAAGATATAGCTCGCTCATCTGATTTTGTAATAGGTGAAGAGAAAAAAAATGTGTTAAAGTTCCTTGCAAGATCTGATGCAAGGGGAAAAGAATTTATTTTATTAAATGAACATACAGAAGAACATGATTATTTTGATATTGTTGATAGGGTTAAAAACGCAGGGAAGGTGCTATTTTTTTCAGATGGCGGTACCCCCTGTGTGGCCGATCCTGGGTATAAGTTTATAGATTTATGTCACAATGCAGGTGTGAGTATAGTCCCCTACCCCGGTCCTTCCAGTATAACGGCTGCTCTTTCAATTAGTGGATTTTATGCAGAAAGATTTTATTTTGCAGGTTTTTTACCTAAAGATAGATCATTATATAAAAAATTTGCCGAAAAAATAGAGATAATAGGTGAGACTACTGTTATTTTTGAAAGGCCATACGGGATGAAGAATATTATTGAGTTCGTGAAGTTAATTAAAAAGAGAAAAATATGTATAATAGTTAACATCGGGAAACCCGATTTTTATTATATCAGGGGTACTGTGGAAGATATATCTAATATTTTGTCGGATAAGAAAAACATTAAATCTCCATTTGTGACCATAATTGATAGGAAACTTTAGATAATCTTAATTTCAGAAGACTAAATTAAAATCTATAATATGATTAATTATTTAAAAAATCAGTATATTCGTATTTTCAAAACAATAAAACCTTGTTTGTTTTTATGCAATTAAATTGGTATGAATCTTAAATATCCACATAATATATTGTTATAAGATTAAAAAAACAATTTTTTTTGTATTAAACTATTATAAAGTCAAATTTTATTTACTAAAAAAGCTTGACAGAGTATGGAAGTTTTGTGATACAAGTATAAATAGAATACTATTTGGAGTTTAACTTATTATCTTAGTTATGGATCAGCAATCTGATACGGATAGCTTGAAAGATATATTATCAAGATCTGACCTGTTTTCTGTATTGAATCCGGAACAGTTAGATTTTTTAGTGGATAGATTAGCTCTTAAAAGCTATAAAAAAGGAGAGTTTTTAGTAAGACAAGGGTCGTCTGTTGTCAAAAATATCAAGATTGTTGTGGAGGGTTCTGCAAAGGTTTTTGTTACTACAGATACTGGTGATGAGGTAGTTGTTGATTACAGATGTAAAGGGGATATAATCGGTCTACTTTCCATAGCTACTTTGGGGGATTCTCTTGTAAATGTTATTGTAGTGGATGATATTATCTGTTATGAGCTTAGCAAGGAAGATCTTTACCAACTTTTTAAGAATAATACAAATTTATTGGATAATTTTTTAAATATATATGTAAAAAAATATTTAACCAAAGTTAGTTCAGAGTTTAAACAAAATTCTCTTTATTATAACAGTATAGAAAGATTCTTCTTTACGTCTTTAGTATCCTATGTAACTAATGTAAATTATCCATATGTGGATATCAATGCTACTGTGGCAGAAGCAGGGAAGCAGATGTCTTTAAAGAACTATAGTGCCTGTGTGGTTATTGGTTATGGTAGGCCTATGGGGATAATCACAGATAAAGATCTGAGGAAAAAAGTTGTGGCAAAATCCCTTGATTATTCAACACCCGTATCTGATATTATGAGTGCCCCTGTTTACACAGTGGAAGATGACGCCACATGTTTTGAAGCTATCGTTAAGATGATTTCGTTGGGGGTAAATCACCTTGTTGTGACAAGCAACGATGCCGTTTTTGGTGTTATAGATAGTGAATCATTGATGAATTTACAAACTTCTTCTCCCCTTTCATTTGCTAAAGAGATTGAAATGCAGAATTCTGTGGATAAGTTGGCGGAGCTTTCCGGAAAAATTATAAGTATATCCTCCACAATGTACAGGGATGGATTACGGGCAGAGAATATTACTAAGATTATATCAGAGTTAAATGATAGAGTTTTAAGAAGGATAATAGATTTGGGTATAGAGAAATATGGTAAACCTCCTGTAAATTTTTGTTGGATTGCTATGGGGAGTGAGGGTAGAAAGGAACAAACTTTTAAAACGGATCAGGATAATGGGATCATTTATGAGGATCTCGACGATAGTAAAGATAAAAAAGAAGTATCCGAGTATTTTAGTCAATTGGCAATATTTGTAAACGATTCCCTTGTGAAATGCGGCTTTCCACCTTGCCCGGGAAATTATATGGCAAAAAATCCAGAATGGTGTCAACCGTTGTCTAAATGGAAAAAATACTTTGATAAGTTTTTTTCAACTCCTACAAATGAGGCTGTATTAAAAGGGCAGATAATTTTCGACTTCAGAGGTGTATACGGTGAAAGGATGCTGGCTTCTGAACTTAGAAGTTATGTAAACTCTATTAAAAACAAATCTCTTTTTATAAATTTTATGGCAAGAGGATTTGTAAATTATGGTTCACCTTTAAATTTCTTTGGTTCATTCATTACCGAAAAGGATGAAAATGAGGATGATCTCTTTGATATAAAGAAGAGGGTGCTGGCACCTCTTGTGGGTATTCTCAGGTTATTTGCCATTGAAGAAGGTTTGAGAAGTGTTTCAACTATGGAACGGGTAAATGACCTGATAAAGATCCGACATAAGGTTGTATTGGAATATCACAGAGAGATAGAGCAAGCTTTCAATTTTTTACTGGATTTGCGGATGAAAAATCAGATTATCCAATATGTTTCGGGTAAAGAGGTGAATAATCTTATAAAGATAACTAACTTGAGCAGTATTGAAAATAGAAACCTAAAGTTGGCTTGTCAGCTTTTGGAAAAGCTTCAGGACACATTAAAAAGAAGGTATGGTTTATAAGGGATTTATGGCTAAAAGCCATAAATAAAAAATAAAAGGGGATAAAAGATGAGCAACAAAGAAAAGCTCGAGATGTACTGGAAGGAAAACCTGAAAGTAATTTTCGTCCTTCTGGTGGTATGGTTTGTGGTGTCTTATCTTTTTGGCATTTTGATGGTGGATGCACTGGACAGCATTAAGATTGCTGGTTTTAAGCTCGGTTTCTGGTTTGCCAACCAGGGGTCTGAGGTAATTTTCGTAATTCTTATCTATATCTATGTTGTTTGGATGAATGCAATAGATAAGAAATACGATGTTCATGAAGAATAATTGGGAGGTGCCTAATGAGTATATTAACCTGGACTTGGATTATAGTTGGTCTTTCTTTTGCGCTGTATATAGGTATTGCTATTTGGTCAAAAGCATCATCAACGGGTGAGTTTTACGTTGCGGAAAAGCAAGTACATCCCATCGCAAACGGTATGGCGACGGCAGCTGACTGGATGTCTGCAGCATCATTTATCTCTATGGCTGGTCTTATCTCCTTTATGGGTAGAGATGGTTCTATGTACCTTATGGGATGGACTGGTGGATACGTTTTGCTTGCCCTATTACTTGCTCCTTATTTGAGGAAATATGGAAAGTACACTATACCTCAGTTTGTTGGTGATAGATACTACTCCAATACCGCCAGGGTC
>PNIN01000035.1 GCA_002878065.1 Calditerrivibrio nitroreducens | reverse complement strand
TTTGTTAATGTCAAATTGATTGTGCACCCACATTAACCCAATTTAGGCAAACAATATGGCAAAAGAAAGATATAACCATATTGTATCTATACTTTTTTATAGACAAAGAATAATAAATTTGATATTAATAGATTATGAACCTTGATGAAGCCATAAAAATTGCAGCTGATGAGATAAAAAAAGCTGATATTTTTGTGTTTACCGCAGGAGCTGGTATCGGTGTGGATTCTGGACTACCAGATTTTAGAGGGGACAGAGGTTTTTGGAGGGCTTATCCAATGTATGAAAGACTTGGGCTAAGCTTTGTAGACTGTGCAAATCCTATACATTTTGAATCCGATCCATCTTTTGGTTGGGGATTTTACGGTCATAGATTGAATATGTACAGAGAAACCATACCTCATAATGGCTTTAATATCCTATTAAAATGGGGTAAAAAGATCGCAAAGGAGTATTTTGTCGTCACATCGAATGTTGATGGCCAATTTCAAAAAGCAGGTTTTGAAGAGGAAAAGATATATGAAATTCATGGCTCGATTCATTACTTACAATGTATAAGACCCTGCTGTGATGAAATATGGCTTAATAACGAAACAATTGAAATAGATATAGATTCAATGAGAGCAAAAAATATTCCGATGTGTAGATATTGTAATAAAGTAGCCCGACCAAACATTTTAATGTTTGGTGATTATAGCTGGCTAAGTCACAGGTCTAATCATCAGAGGATACTCTTCGAAGAATTTTTACATAGGAATTCTGATAAAAGAATAGTAGTCATTGAAATAGGTGCCGGCACTGCCATTCCATCAATAAGACATACCGGTGAGAGAATAATAATTAGATACAACGCATTTTTAATCAGAATCAATCCTCGAGAATATTATACCTCTGGTGAAAATGCCGTAGGTATAGCATCATCTGGGCTTAAAACGCTTGAAGCTTTAGATGATATCCTCTCATAATATGGAACTTCATCAGGATTTAACCTATAAAAAAATATTTATTTTTTGGTTTCCTCTTCTCTCTGCCTGGATGATGATGGCTTTTGAGGGTCCATATATCGCTGCAGTCATAGGAAGACTTCCTGATGTAAAACATAATCTGGCAGGTTATGGTATAGCTTATTCGGTGGGTTTACTCGTGGAATCCCCGATAATTATGCTGATGAGCGCTTCAACAGCTATGGTAAACTCAAGAAAAAGCTATATTAAATTGAGAAATTTCACTTTTTCCCTGATAATTTTTCTTACCCTGATTATAATATCTATTTTGATAAAGCCGGTGTATAATTTTATTTTTCAAGATATTCTCAAATTAAACGAAGAGGTCAAAAATATCGTTTATTACGCAATTGCAGGGCTGATACCATGGTCTGGTGCTATCGGTTATAGAAGATTTTATCAGGGAATTATCATCAAATATGGAAAAACCCAACAGGTGGCATTTGGAACATTTACAAGACTGATTACAATTATATTAATAGCACTTATTTTAAAAATATATACCAACATCAACAGTGCATTACTCGGTACCCTTACCCTGAGCAGTGCAGTCATAGTGGAAGCCGTTGTTACAAGAATTTTTGCCATAAAACCTGTCTCAAAAATATTATCAATAGATAAAGATGAACATTTAACCTACCTGGACATATTAAGATTTTACTTTCCTATGGCTATGACCCCACTTATTGCATTAGTTGTACCGCCCCTTACCACATTTTCTCTACTAAAAGGGAAACATCCTGTGGAATCGGCAGCTATAATGCCAGTATTAAACTCACTCACTTTTGTTTTTAGAGCTGTGGGACTCTCATTCCAGGAAGTAGCCATAGCTCTTATGGATGAAAATTTCAAAAATTATAAAAAAATAAGAAACTTTATGAGGGGACTATTTATTTTCAATCTGTTGGGATATAGTACTATAAGCTTTACCCCTCTTTCAGACTATTATTTCATCAAGATATCAGGGATGACTGATGAATTAGCAAAAATGGCTAAAATCCCCGCCAGAATACTTACATTCATTCCACCTTTTACCGCTCTACTTGCCTTCCAAAGATCACTTATAGTAAAAAAGGGGGTCACAATGCACATGACCACTGCTACCATTATAGAGGTATCGGTAGCATTTTCTATATTAATTACTATACCTTTCCTGGATATCCCATCTATAATAATAGCATCATCCGCACTACTAATCGGAAGAATCCTGAGTAATCTGTACCTTCATTTTGTAATAATAAAAACTGTGGAAATAGAAAAATAATTCTAACTCACTTCCAACCCCATCATCCAAAATTCAAAACTCACCATTCATCATTCAACATTCAACATTCAACATTCAAAATTCAAAATTTAAAACACCTTACCCCTTACCTTTTTAAAAAAATCCCTCATCATCCCCTTTATCTCCTCCTCAAAGACCCCAAATTCATAATCAACACTGTGATTTAGAGTTTTGATATCAAAGATTCTATCATTGGATACTACACCTCCAAACTTCGGCTCAACTGTACCAAACACAACCCTTTTTATTCTATAGTGAAGTATGGCACCGGCACACATTATACACGGCTCCAGCGTAGAATACAAAACGCAGTTATTTAAGCGCCAATCGCCGATCTTTCTGGCAGCTCTTTTCAGAGCTATAATTTCAGCATGATCCATGGGATTTTTAGTAACTTTTTTCCTGTTGTAGCCGGAGGCTATAATTTTTCCATCCATGACTACAATAGCCCCAATAGGTACATCATCATATTTCAATGCCCTTTTGGCCACCTGAATAGTTTTTTTCATGAAATGCAGATCCAGATCATCCATATCAAAAGGTATCTATTAAAATTTTTGCATACCCCGCAAAAAGTAAAGCAGCTGTTTCTGCTTTCAAAACACCCTTTATAGGTGATACTGGTACAAAACCCTTTTCTGAAAGTAATTCTATTTCATTCTCTTCAAAGCCACCCTCAGGGCCAATTATAAGACTTACCGATTTGGATCTAATTTCCATTCTGCTTTTACTTAGCTTACGTTCGTATAGCAGAAAATTATTCTCCGTATCTGGAGCTATTTCAGAGATGTTTATAACTGAATCCAAATATGGTAAAAAATCATGCTCTGCCTGAAGAGCACCTTTAATGAGAAGCTTTTTGATCCTCTCCAAAGTATTGTTGGTTACCATTTGAATACTTCTTCTGGTTATAACAGGAATCACATTTGTGACACCAATCTCTCCCAATTTTTCCATAACTGTATCAAAATATTCCCGCTGCAAAATCCCCACGTAAACATTTAATTTGTAATCAAGAATTTCATGTGACTTCTTACTGTTTAACGTAAAAATGCCCGACCTCTTCATCCCAAAATAAAACTGATACTCACCAACTTCACTGTCATTTATAAAAATAAATTTATCACCTATCTTTGTCCGCAAAACATTTTTTATATGGTGATACATATCCTCATCAATCTCAATCTCATCTTTAAGATCTTTGTCTATATAGAATCTTTTCAATTTTTCAATCATCTTTTCTCCTGTACCTTATACCTACCCAGTTATCCTTTTCGATATATCTATCCAATAAAAACATTTCATTGTCAAATGTTTTTAAAAAATAATCCATTTCATCTTTTAAAATGCCAGAAAAAATAAAATACTGTGGATCTATTCCTAAGAAAAAATCTTTCAATTGAATTAGCACGCTACTGATAATGTTTGCCACCAAAACATCGAATTTTACCAATGATTTAAGAGACTCTACACCACCAGCCCATATTATAATATCTTCCGAATTATTTAAAACTAAGTTCTCTTTTGTATTTTTGATTGCAGTACTATCATTATCAAAACCATACACCGAAGATGCCCCGGATAATTTTGCTGCAATTGATAAAATACCACTTCCGCATCCCACATCAAGTACCTTTTTACCAAAACAAACCTCTTCCAGAAGTGTAGCCGCGAGCTGTGTCGTGGGATGGTTCCCGGTACCAAATGCTAAAGCCGGATTTATCAGTATCGTTTCCCCTCTTACAAAATCTTTTGAATCAAATATATATTTTATCCGGTCAGTAAGATTTCCTGGTCTTAAAAACTCTTTCCATTTCTCTTCCCAGCCAGTCTCTTCCACCACCTTGACCATCGGAGAATCGATAAAATTCATAATCAAATCTTTATCTTCTTCCTCACAATAAATAGAATACATGACCTTTTTGTCAAAATCATCCTCTATCAGCATTATCCCTTTTTCTTCAAGCAGTTCCAAAAGACCATCCGAAAATCTATCAAATCTTATTTCTATCATACTAAAAAAGCCCCCCAAAATTGTTCCTTCTAAGTATATCGTATAGTACAATAGCCACCGAATTGGATAAATTCTGACTTCTTATTTTATCATTCATCGGGATACGATAAAATCTATCCATAAAACGATCCCTTATAATATCCGGCAAGCCCGAAGACTCATTCCCAAATATAATGATAATATTATCCGACAAAGGGATCTCCGTATAATACTTTTCAGCAAATTTACTTAAAAAAGCATATTCATAATGTGTTTCAGGGAATTGACTGAAAAACTGCTCTAAGCTATCTACTTTATGTATCGTTACATACTCCCAATAATCAAGACCAGCTCTTTTTAAATATTTATTGGATAGTGAAAAGCCGAGCTTACCGATCAAAATCAATTCCACATCTGTGCCGGCACATAGTCGTGAAATATTGCCGGTATTTTGAGGTATTTCAGGTTCGAAAAGAGCTACCTTAAGAGTCATCAAACCTCTACCTTTTCACAAGCTCCCCAGATGGACTCAAGTTTATAATACTCCCTTTCCTGTTTACCCATGATGTGTATCAAAATACTCCCAAAATCGATACACACCCACCTTGATATCCCATATCCTTCATCTTTCAGTTTTGTAAGATTTTGCTCTTTGCACACCTCTTCGGCATAATCCGCAAGTGCTTTTATATGGGTATCTGAATTACCTGTACAGATTATCAGATAATCCGCAACGGAGGATACATCCTTAATTTTGTAAATGACGACATTTTCAGCCATCTTTTCCAAAAGTTTATCTTTTATCTTCCGCAAAACATCTTCTATCATCTAGCCTCCCGATAAAGATTGTTATTTCTAATATATTCGTATACCTTTTGTGGCAAAAAATCTATATATTCATCATTGGACAATAATTCTCTAATATCTGTACTCGATATAGGAACCTCTTTAATGTGGGTGAGGATGATCTTTTTTTCCATACCGAATACAAAATCTTCAAAACGAATCACAAGTGACAAGAGCTTCACAGGAATAGTTTGCAACATCTTATCCATTGAATAATTTGGTCTATTGACCACCACAAAGTTAGCAAGATCGAAGAGTTCTTCCCATCTATTCCATGTTTTTATTGTGGCAAAGATATCCGTTCCCACTATAAAAAAAAGCTCGTTATTCTTATAAATTTTATTAAATTTCACCAATGTATTATAGGTATAGGACTTCTTTGAAGAGCAGATTTCAATATCAGATATATCAAAAATGCTCCGATCAAGATCTTCAATTGCAAGCTTCAACATCTGTATACGTTCTTCTGGTGTAGTATTGGGCAATTTTTTATGGGGAGGTATTTTGGATGGTATAAAATAGAACTTATCAAAATTGAATAGAGATTGAACCTCCACCGCAAGATTTATATGCCCCTTATGAACAGGATTAAATGTACCTCCAAAAAGAGCTATTTTTTTCAATTTATCTTATCTGCCCTGTACCAAAAATTTGATATTTTGTGGTTGTTAGATCTCTTGCCCCCATTGGACCCCTGCAATGTAGCTTCTGGGTACTGATACCGATCTCAGCCCCGAGTCCAAATTCTCCACCATCTGTAAATCTGGTGGAAGCATTTACATATACAGCAGCAGAATCAACAGAATCTAAAAAGATAAGGGCATTACTGTAATTTTCGGTCACTATGGCATCAGAATGCCCTGATCCATATTTATTGATATGATCAATAGCTTCATAAATAGAATCCACAATCTTGATTGAAACCTTCAAATCGAGATACTCAGTACTCCAATCTAACTCATCTGCAGGTTTTACATACTTATACAATTGCGATCTTTCACAGCCAACCATCTCCACATTATTGCTGTGGTATATCTCCACCAAATCGGTAAGGAACTCATTCGCCACCGCATGATGCACCAGAAGAGTCTCCATCGCATTACATACACCAGGCCTGCTCACTTTTGAATTGAGGGCTATACTTATGGCCATATCCTTATCAGCGAATTGATCAATATACACATGGCACACACCTTTGTCATGCTTTACAATAGGTATGAGGGAATGCTCCACCACATAAGAGATCAGATTTTCCCCTCCCCTTGGTATAATAAGATCTATAAATCCTCTGGCTTTCAGCATCTTATCCATAATTGTCCTGTCCGGATCTATGATTACGCATACAATATTTTCATCAAGGCTTAGATCAACAAGAGATCTTTTTATAATATCACCAAGGGCGATATTGGAAAAGTTTGCCTCTTTACCGCCCCTTAAAATAGCTGCATTCCCGGATTTAATACACAGAGCTGCCGCATCTATGGTGACATTAGGTCTTGATTCAAAAATTATACCAATTACCCCTATGGGAACCCTCACTTTATTTATTTTAAGTCCATTAGGTCTGATGGAGCCAAATTCTACAATACCCACAGGATCATCCTGATTTATTATATCATTCACGCCACTTATCATGGCATCTATACGCTTATCATTAAGGATTAGTCTATCTATTAAGGAACTTTTAAGATTTTGCTTTTTGGCATTGTCAATATCCTTCTCATTTGCCAGGAGTATATCATTTCTAAATTTATCCAAATTTGTAGCTATACTTTTTAATATTTCATTTTTCCGGGAAGAAGTTAGTCTTGCTATCTGCTTTGAGGCTCTCTTAACATTCTCAAACAATTCCACATATACCCCCTTTCTTTTTAGATAAGACAAGATCATCCTTATGAATGACTTCATCACCTATTTTAAAACCAAGGATCTGATCTATCATATCGCTTTTAACTCCTTTGATCTTTTTAACATCAGACGATGAGTATCTTGTTTTCCCTCTGGCAATTTCAACTCCGTATATATCCACAACTTTTACCACATCCCCCACCCCAAACTTACCAGAAACATCTAAAATCCCCGAAGGCAATAATGAACCATTCATCTCTGAAAGAGCTCTAACGGCACCACTATCAACTACTATTTCCCCTTTTGGGGTAGCCGCATAAGCAATCCAGAATTTCTTTTTATCCTTCACATCCTCCACATGGGAAAAAAATGTCCCAATCTCTTCTCCTCCTAAAAATCTTTTGACATTTTCAGGATCTTTACCATTTATTATCCCCACATAACAGCCGGAGTCAAGAGCTTTCCTTGCTGCCACCAGCTTGGTTTTCATGCCGCCTGTTCCCACTCCTGATACTGACTCACCGGCAACATCTAAAATATCTTCGTTTAAAAATTTTACTTCTTTTATCAACGTTGCATCTGGATATGTCAAAGGATTCTTATCAAAAAGCCCATCCACATCTGAAAGGATAAGTAACATATCCGCCCCTAAGAGACCAGACACCAATGCTGATAGGTTATCGTTATCACCAAAGGTTTCCACATATTTTAGCTCATGTACAGCAACAGTATCATTTTCGTTTATTATTGGGACTACCCCCATATCAAGGAGTCTTTTAATCGTAGTTCTGGCATTCAGATACCTTTTTCTATTGGAAAAATCATCCTTTACAATCAAAATTTGACCAACTATAAGATTGTATTTTTTAAAAGCATCCTCATAATATTGGATAAGCTTAGCCTGCCCCACCGCAGCACACGCCTGTTTGTCGGCAATATCCTTTGGTTTGGATTTAAACCCTAGAAGCTTAAACCCCGCCGCCACTGCACCAGAAGAAACAATCACTATATTTTTGATATCTAATCTAATTTCAGATATAACAGAAGCAAGTTTAGATAAAAAATCCTTATCAATCTTATCCTTACCAGCAATAATACTACTACCTATTTTTATAACAATCGTATTAATTTTTGGTAATTTTCTCATGTTTTAGATAATATATAATTTTTTTCAGAAATCAATAAAATAATACGTTATTCCTTATTATTCTGATTATTACTGAAATAAAAAATTACCTATATCATTTTATTCATCCAGAGACAATAATTTTCTTTTGGGTTTATTCTTGAAAAAAAGCTTCCACACAAAACCTATGATACTATCTCCAAAACTTACCGCTTTTCTTGGAATTGCAAGAGGGTCGATATCCAGAGTTATAGAAGATCTTTCGCAGGTGACACCAGTGAGATAACCAGCTTCCTGGGTGATTTTCATAATCTCGATATTATGATCCCCATATGGGTAACAAAAATGTTTCACCTCATCACCAAGAAGATCCTCTAAAACTTTTTTGCTTTTTTCTATATCGTTCTTGGCTACATAATACTCCTGTTGAGTCAATCTCAGATGATCATACCCATGGGAACCAAACTCTATTCCATATTTCTTTAGTTCTCTTATCTGGTGGGCATTCATCAATTTAGCAGGGAAATGACCATCTTTTTCAAGCCAATCCGCCTTATCACCTATTTTACCTACAACTAGGTACACAATCGCACTATATCCATACTCCTGTAAAGCTGGGAACGCATATTCATAAAAATTTTCATATCCATCATCGAAAGTCAAAACGACTGACTTTTCTGGTAGTTCTTTTTTACCAGAAAGATACAGATAAAGATCGTCCAGGGAAATCGATTTAAATCCATACATTTTCATCAAACTTAATTGAGATCTGAATCTACCCACATCACAATACGTAGCTTTATGAGTGGTAATATTTTTAAATTTTCCCACCTGATGATACATCAAAACGTTAATTCGAGGCATGGCATCTCCTTAATTCTTGAGCTCATGGTAAAGTTTTAAAATACTTTTATACATAATATCAGCACTAAATCTGTCATTAAAACTTTTCTTTGCATTTATCCCCATCTGTTTTCTTAAATCCAGATCATCATAAAGTTTATTCATATATTTTGCCATCTCTTTAGCGTTCTCACTTGGGAAAATAAAGCCATTTACACCATGATCGACTGCCTCCGGAATACCACCGGTGTTTGATCCAATCACAGGTACCCCCGCCCCCAGAGCCTCTAATATTGCAAGTGGCATCGCTTCCCTTCTGGACGGTGATAGAAAAATATCTAACATTGATAGGTAAGGATACACATTATCCTGCTGCCCAACTAACAAAACATTTTCAGAAAGCCCCATTTTATTAATCTTATTTTTTACCACCTGCCCAAATTCCGTGTTAAAATCCCCCACAAATATCAGCTTACCTCTTCTGCCAATTTCATCAAAAGCCTCCAGAGCTATATCGTGCCCCTTTTCATGTATTATACGGGAAATCATACCAAACAATACATCATCTTTATCTACATATAATTCCTTTCTCAATCTCAATCTATCTTCAATAGCCACAAAAGGCTCAATTACACCATTATAGATAACTCTCAACTTATTTTCATCATACCCTTTATGCAACAAAAAATTTTTCACAGCATTAGATACGCAGATGATCCTATCAACGTACTGAAAATGTTTCCATGTATTGGTGGAATGGGCGGTGGCAACAGAAGGAATTTTCAAATATTTAGAAGCAAGTCCGGCATAAAAAGCACCCCTCGTGAGATGTCCATGTATTAGTTCAGGTTTAAATCTCTTCAAGACTTTAATAATCTTAGCTAATGAAAATATATCATAAAAACCATGCATAGGTATATGGTGCTGTTCTACTCCGATAATGCTTAATTGATCTGACAACCATGAATCTTTTGGGCCTAAAAAAACAACCTCATGGTTTTCATTTTTAAGCAACTTAATTAATATTAAAAGGTGTTTTTCAGCACCACCAAGCTTATGGCTGTGTAAAACAAAAGCTACTTTCAAATGGTAATCTCCTATTTTTGATAACTTATAGAAGATTTTATAAATTTAAGCAATAAAAAAAGCCCCCTCTTGGGGGCTTTTTATTAGTATCCTCTTTCGAGGAGCATTCTTCTGATACCAACAATAGCCTTTGTGGGATTGAGCTGTTTTGGACATGCCTCAACACAGTTATAAATAGTGTGGCATCTCCATACCCCATGTTTGTCATTAAGAATCGGAAGTCTATCCTCAGCACCTTCATCTCTTGAGTCAATAAGATATCTGTATGCCCTCAAAAAGGCATTTGGTCCAAGATACTTTTCATCAGCCCAATAAGATGGACATGAAGAAGAACAGCAACCGCAGAGGATACATTCATAAAGACCGTCCAGAAGCTTTCTGTCTTCAGGTGACTGATAAAACTCTTTATCTGGAGCAGGGCTTTTCCTGATAAGGTATGGTTTTACCGTGATGAACTTCTGGAAGAAATCATCCACATCTGTCACAAGGTCCCTTATAACCCTCATACCAGGTAGAGGCTGAATTACGATATGATCAGTCCCAAGATCCTCTATTTTTGTCATACAAGAGAGCATATTAACACCATTTACGTTTAGACCATCAGAACCACAAACACCCTCACGGCAGGATCTTCTAAAACTCAAAGTTGGGTCAAGCTCCCATTTAACCTGGTTAAGCCCTTCTAATAGAAGCATACCAGGTCTTCTTATTTCCACTTTATATGTTTGATAGTAGGGTTCTTTATCTTTTTCAGGATCGTATCTAAAAATTTCAAATGTAACAAATTTGTTTGTACTCATAATAATCCTCCTTATTAATATACTCTTGGTTTTAGCGGGAATGGTTCAACAGTAAGAGGTTTCATTCGCACCGGTCTATAATCTATCTTAATATTCCCATCGCCATCAAGAGTAACTTCTGTGTGCTTGTGGAAGTTCACATCATCCCTTTCTGGATAATCTTCTCTTGCATGACCACCCCTGGTTTCTTTCCTCATAAGTGCAGCTTCAGTGAGAGCCTGCGCAACAAGAACCATATTATTTAGCTCAAGGGCTTCAATAAGTTCGAGGTTGTATACCGAAGATTTATCATTTACCCTGTAATCATCGAGTTGTTTCTTCAGATCTGCAAGAATCCCTTTTGCAGTAGTCAAAGTTTCTTCCGTTCTAAACACACCCACATATTTCTCCATACACTCAGTAAGTGTCTTATACATTGGTCCAAATGTATTTTTACCATTAGAATTCAAGAATTTCTGCAGAAGAGCTATACCTTCCTGACCTGCATTTTCAGCAAGAGGAACAAAATTATTTTCTTTAGCATACTTAGCAGACTGCTCACCTGCTGTTCTACCGAATACAACAAGGTCAAGTAGTGAGTTTGTACCAAGTCTGTTAGCTCCATGAACTGATGCGGAAGCAATCTCACCTGCCGCAAAGAATCCAGGGACAGGTTCTTCTGGATTTGGACCAACTGCCCTAATAACATTAGTAAGGTAGTTTGTGGGTATCCCTCCATTCTGATAATGTGCTGTAGGCATAACTGGAATAGGTTCTTTGGTACAGTCCACACCCGCAAAAACCAAAGCAAGTTCATGAATACCTGGAAGTTTTTCATGAATAGCTTCAGCACCAATGTGATCTATCTTCAAAAGAACATGATCTTTGTTTGGTCCAACACCTCTACCTGCAAGAACCTCTTTCACCATGGATCTTGATACGATATCTCTTGGGGCAAGGTCTTTAATAGTTGGAGCGTATCTCTCCATAAACCTTTCACCCTGAGCATTAAGAAGTATACCACCTTCACCCCTAACACCTTCTGTAATAAGGTTTCCAGCAAGGTAGATACCTGTTGGGTGGAACTGAATAAATTCAGCATCGCTCCAAGAAAACCCTTTTCTAAGAGCGAGTGCAAGACCATCGCCAGTATTAATATGGGCATTTGAGTTTGTTTTGAATATTCTGCAGCATCCACCAGTGGCAAATACTACAGCTTTCGCATGGAAAATATGGAAACCGCCATTTTTGATATCCCAACAGAGAACTCCGTTTACTGCCCCTTCATTTGTGAGAAGCTCAAGGGCATAAAACTCGTTAAAAAATTGTGTTTTCTGGGCAACAGATTTTTCAAAAAGAGTTTGCAGCATAACGTGACCTGTTCTATCTGCTGCATAGCATGCCCTTTTTACGGGTCTTTTACCAAACTCCGCAGTGTGACCACCAAAAGGCCTCTGGGCAATCTTACCTTCAGCAGTTCTGCTGAAAGGCACCCCAATATGTTCAAGCTCTATTATGTATTGTGGAGCAAGCTTAGTCATATATTCACAAGCGTCCTGATCTGCAAGATAGTCACTACCTTTTACAGTATCATACATGTGCCAGATCCAATGGTCCTCTTCAAGGTTACCCAATGCTGCAGAGATACCACCCTGAGCTGAAATTGTGTGGCTTCTTGTAGGATACACCTCAGAAATTACAGCGGTGCTAACATATTGAGACGCCACCTGGGCAGCATTAAGCCCTGCACCGCCAGCACCCAAAATAACCACATCATATTTATGATATTCTACTTTAACAGACATATTCTTTACCTCTCCTTAATTTTTATAGACCAGAAACTACTTTGAGAGCCAACACAGCTGCTGTAACACCAACAATCCAGTAAATAGCAAGAATTATGGCCCTCCAGATAGTTGATTTAACATAATCATCGGTGATCGCCTTAAAACCATTCAGCGTATGAAAAATACCTAAAGCAAATAAAGGACCTAAAACGATACTTTTAAGTCCCCACTCACCAGATTTTATCATAGAAAAAAAGTGAACTGCAATTACAACAATAAGAATTACTCCAGAAACCCTTTGCAACAGCCATTCAAACAAACCTGAATCGCCATGACCATTATATTTATAACCTTTTATCATATAATACCTCCTTTAAGAAAACAGCGGTATGGCGCCTATGATTGTTACCACAATGGTAAGAAGTACCACAACCATAAACTGTTTCGAGAAAACTTCTTTTTCTGCACCGTTAGAAAAATCGATCAAAACTATCCTGAATCCATTAAAAGCATGATATACAAATGCCACAAGAACTATTATCCTGGCAATTGCATTACCTGTCAAAGCACCAAACCAGTCAGCATACCCTGCCTTACCAAAAATATGAAGAAGCAGGTACAAACCTAAAATTACACCGCTAATACGATGTAGAAGCCACGCAGTCATCCCCGTGTGCTTCTTGTAGGAAACCTTTTTGGGATAGGTCACCAAATCTTTTCTTGGCATTTTACACCCCTTATATTTTATTTTACAAACACCGGTGAAATTTAACTCATTATCTTCTACCATAAAAATTCGTGCATGTCAATAGTCCTGTATACAATATACAATTTTTTTTGATATTCCCATGTTTATATGGTTAATCTTTAACTGATATAGAAAAAATTAATCTTAAATCAACTCATTGAAAATAATAACTACGTTTTACTATTCAAAACTACTATAATAAATTTAATACATTCTTCATCTTGATATTAGCCTGAGCCATCAGAGCCGTTGAACTATTCATCTTCATCTGCGCTGAAACAAGCGTAGCTATCTCCTCCATCTTCTTTATTTCATCTTTTGCGATCTCCTTTCTCGCTTCAGATTTTTGCATAGAATCAATTGTAAATTCAAGAGACCTAAGCCTGGCATTAAGGGTATTAACAATGTAGTTGACATCATTCACCGAACTGGAAATAAGAGAACTCTTGTAATTATTACCTGTCTTAGGAGCTATATCAGAAGTACTTCCAGTTTTGTCGATCTTTTGAAACTGAGATGGATTTAAATTATTAACATCTTTTTTATCAGGATAATCTACAGGAAGCGTAATTTTATCTATCTTAACCATGACGCACCTTCACGGCACATCCATGTCAATATTAAGCCTCCCTGCGTATAAATGTATCGACCAAAAAAAGTAAAACTTTAAAACTTTTTAAAAAATTGCTTTAGTAACTATTTCTTCTAGGGAGTCTTTCCCGGAAAGCTTTATCACCTTTTTTCCATCAATGACCACAACAGGTGGATTTAATATCCCATATTTTTCCGGAATAGCAGTTTCATTTGTATCATACAATTTTACATTTACATTTTTACCAAATTTATATTTAATATTTTCAACAATATCAGTAGTTTCTCTATCAATATTACCATTATAAAATACCTCAATATTCAACATATCTACCTCCAAATTAATGTTGTACTTTAATTATAACATAAAAGTTTAAATAAACTACTTTAGTTTGTTTAAAAAATGAGCAAATCTCTTATTTTTATCTGGAAATTTAATTAAAGCCTTATCTAAACATCTTTTTGCTTCTATTTTTTTACCAAGTTTGATATATGCTTCTATGATTGCAGCGTAAAGCTCCGGCTCTGGGAATTTTTCCACTCCAACCATCTCCATAATCTTTACACCTTCCTCATATTCCCCTTTTTTAATCAAAGCATAACCATAGAAAATCATTATCTCTTCATCATTAGAGAAAGCATTATAAGCCTTTATAAAAGAATCCACAGCATCATTCAATCTTCCCATATTTAAATACACTTTTCCACTTGTGAGAAGTTGCTCCGCCAGAAGAATATTCTTTATATCAATCTTTTTCTTAGGTTTATCTTTTTCATTCATCTGTAAAAGAGTATCATACGCATACTTAATTATCTCAAAAATATCCCTCGCCAGCTGTTTACCCTGAGGATCAAGCACAAGATCCGGATGGAACTTTTTGGAAAACTTAAGATATTGCTGTTTTATCTTATCCAGATCGATCTCACCCTTAACACCAAAAATCTCTTCAGGTGTCATCTGCTTAAATTTATTCAGATTTTCTTGTAGTTCTTGAAGAGAAAACTCAGGGGTCTCATACTCTTTTATATAACCAAGTTTCAACAAAATATTAAGTGCTGATAATTCATAATCATTTAGACTCTGGATTTCATCAGAACTTATTTTTCCATCGTCAAAATGCTCCAGAAGATTTACAATAAGACCGATATTGTCAAATTCTGCGATTAAACCTATCTTATCCTTCAACAATTCATAATCAGAATTTTTGTTTATTTCATTTTTTATCTTCAACTTTCCGTTAACAAGAGCAAGGAATAACATAAAAAGAACATTGAAATCAAACTTTACTTCAATGGGTATAGTTTTATCATATACAAATATTGCTGATAAAATATCGCTACTTATAATCTCGTAAAAAAGCATATTCTCATAGATATCCAAAATCCCCCTTATTTCATCAAAGGAATAGTTATTCTTTTCCATAAAATTGGAGAAGAATGTTATAAAATCTTCAGACGCATCAACACTTGAAGTAAAAACAATGCTACCTTTTTCCTGCAAGAAATTAGATATGGAAAACTCTTCAGACACAGAATACAGAAAAATCAATCTACCTTGCTTAAAAAAAAGCTTTCCTGTCAGATTATGGGATACAACCTCCAGTTCACCAGTCAATTCTCTTTTATAAATATCCAACAATATTGACAATATGTCATTACTCATTACTTCCGTTTTGTTCTTTTCCCTATTTTTCATCATCAATAAGCCTAATCTATGGAGCTTATCTATTATTAAAAAAAGTTCCGTCTTTGTTATGTTCACTACTTTAGACAGCTTTGCCACTGTAGGATACTCATCTATTCGGGAAAGAACATACCCTTCAACAGGTGAAATGTAAACCTTTTCATCCAGCAGTTTCAACCTATTAACAGAAAAAACCGTGTTTTCTCCACCAAATTTTTTCGTAAAGTATTTCGTGATATAAAGCACCATATTATCATAAAACTTTTTGATCTGTTCATTATGATACCCGGAGCTTAAAATAGACATTATGTTTTTTAATGATTCATAAATCTTATTCTTATTGAATAATTCAAGAGCCACTATAAATTTTACTATAGGGTCCTCTTCTTTGACAAATTCCTTTTCAGATACAATTTTGATGGAGCCATTTATAATACCCGTAAAAATCTCCTCCAAAGTCTCAAATTCATCCCCACCTTTTTCAACAATAATTTCCCCGACATTTTTTTTACCGTCAATATATTTTTTCAAGGGATGATTATCATCTTTTAGAGCCAGAACAGAACCATAAGAGAATACCTTTAAAAATCTTGCAACCTCATCTTTTCTTCTTAAGCCTTCAAGGATTAAAAAATCAACAGGAATAGATATCATCGTATCATAAACCTGTTTCTCATCAAAAATAAAAAAGCCGCTCTCCCAATTTAATATATGAAAGACCACTTCCTGAACCTGTATCTCTAGAATCTTTTTTACACTTGCTTCATCGAGAAAATTATATTCCACCAAAACCTGACCTATAGGGATTTTCAGCTGCTTTTGCAATGAAAGCCCCTTCACAAGGGTGTTTTTATTAAGAATTTTATATTTAAGCAAAAGTTGTCCCAATAAAAGATGAGGTATATTGGAGGTAACATACACTATTTTACCATTTTTAAATATTATATTTACCTCATCGCTCTCCTTCTGTAGATGCAGCTCACCATTTTTATTGGAAAAGGCAATCCATTGAAAAACCTCCGTGAGAGGCATAGCTTTTAGATCACCCACAAGCCCTTTACTAACCATTTAACACCTTTAAAAGCTTATCCTGGATATGACCATTTGTGGCTACTATAAAATCTGACCAGAGGTCAAATACATCACCAAACCTTCCGGAAACCTTACCCCCAGCCTCTTCTAAAATAACTATCCCTGCTGCAACATCCCAGGGCTTAAGACTTGATTCATAATAGCCATCAAAAACCCCTTTTGCCACATAACAAAGATCCAACGAAGCAGAACCAGCCCTTCTGATACCCCTTGTATTTTTCAATACAGCATCGAGCATATCCAACAAAAACCTTTTATCAGTATCCACAATAGAATAAGGAAAACCAGTAGCAATAAGACTATTTATTAATTCATTTTCAGAGCTTACTCTTATCTCTGTATGATTACAGAAAGCACCTTTACCTGTTTCCGCAAAAAAAAGCTCATCAAGTATAGGATTATACACAACACCGCATCTTTTATCTTTAGAAATATACCCCACCGAAACAGAACAAAAAGGAAATCTGTGAACAAAATTTGTAGTACCATCTATCGGATCTATAAAAAAACTTCCCCTATCATCGTAACCCGCATCAGTATTATATTCTTCTGACACAATTTTTTTATCAGGAAAGTTTTTTTTCAATTCACCAATAAGATACAGTTCTATTTTCTTATCATATTCTGTCACGAGATCAATTGTGTTTTTAAAGTCGACTTTAATAGGCGTGGTATAACCATCTAAAAGTATCTTACCGGCAGTCAATGTTATATTTATTATTGTTTCTAACATATTTTATTATAATATCAAAAATTCTTTTTATGCAATAGAAATTTAACACTTATTTATCAAAAAATACAGACAGTTCACCCAATCTTGATAGACACCTCAGCAATTTTTTTTGAAAACATGACTCAAGCATCTCGTTGGAAAAAAGATCTTGTGGTTTATAATCTGTCCTGATGAAGATATTCGTATTATAGTAGTAACAACTATCGATAAAATGGGCAAAACGCAGCGCATTATTGAGATGGGGAAATGGTTCCAGACCTTCAATGAATATAGATTCTACTTTTTCCGGAATTACAAAATATTTAAACGGATGATTGTCTATTAACGTAGATATAAGATCATCAATTGTAATGAGTAACTTACTTTCTGAATTATCCTTTTTAAAAAATTCATAAAAGTGTTCATCAGTTACCTTTCTTTTTACCTGATGCTTTTTCTTTCTATAATCCTCCCCTTCCACTATGACAGTCTTAAAAGTATTTGCAATTACACCGAGCTCCCTTGCAAACTCATCCGCCTGAAACCGGAATTTACCAAGATCCGAAGGCAATGTATTAGAAGTAGTTATTATCAGGGTGTTTTTGCTTATATTTGAAAAAAATTTTGCAATCATTCTTGTGGTGGCTGGATCATCCAGTTCAAATTCATCAATCAACAGAAGATCCAACTTTGAGAATTCATCGATACATTTTTCCACACCCCAATAAACAAAAAAATAGTTCAGATCACCAAAGCTCATGAAGGCTTTTTTGACATCAGCAGTATTATAACAGGCTGATAGCAGGTGTGTCTTACCTACACCATAACCACCATCTATGTAGATATTTTTAATTGGCAACCCTTCATCTACTTTTTTGCTAAAAAAACCAAAAAAACCTTTTTTTAATACATTAGGTTTATTTTTATACTCGTTTAATCTATTTATTTTGTCCATCAACGTCTCTTTAATGTAATACTGAGATGGGTAATTGTCATCAGGAATATAGTTTTCAAAAGTGCAATCGGAAAATTTTGGATGCGGCCTCAAATTTTCAAAACATTTTTCTATCGATACTTCAAATGAGATCTCTTTTATACTATATAACATACCCTACCTTTATTATTTTTTTAAGAAGCAGATTTCTACATAATTTATGCAATAAAATCAAGTATTATTAAAAAATATTTTATACAAATAATCACAAAAAAAGGGGAGCGTTTGCCCCCCTGTATAGATTCAAAATATGTCGATTATAGTTGTGGTGGATTAGCTGCCCACTGCTCAAGCATATCTGTAGTAACAGATTTTGGTCTTTCGATTGGATAACCAAGACCCCTATCCCAGGTAATGTTAGCCATACATCCGAGAGACCTACCAACACCAAAAAGTACAGTGTAGAAATCCCACTCTCTAACACCATAATACCACTGGATAACACCTGATTGTGCATCAACGTTTGGCCATGGGTTTTTAGCTTTACCATGTTTCATCAATACATCTGGTGCAACTTCATAAATCATAGATACAACTTTAAATAGTGGGTCATCTTTAAGCCCAGGAGTTTCAAGACAGAAATTCCTTTGAGCTGTATATCTTGGGTCAGTCTTACGAAGAACAGCATGACCATACCCTGGGATAACCTGACCAGAATTAAGCGTATCCCAAAGAGCTTTTTCAATAAGCTCCTTTGTAGGTTCTGCACCTTTTAAGTACTTCTCTTCAAACTTGATAATCCAATCGAGAACCTCCTGGTTAGCAAGACCGTGAAGAGGACCTGCAAGACCGTTGAGACCTGCAGAATAAGCATAGTATGGGTCAGAAAGGGCAGAATGAACAAGGTGAGTAGTGTGGGCTGAAACGTTTCCAGATTCATGGTCAGAGTGAAGAATAAAATACATCCTTGCAACGTCTGCATACTCTTTGCACTGACCGATCATATGAGCAAAGTTTGCACCCATATCAAGTGAAGGATCTGGTGCAACCTGGAAGTCACCCCTATATTTAAGATTATAAATGAAAGCTGCTATTATTGGAATACGAGCCACAAGATCATAAGCATCTTCATATACATATTCCCAGGCAACTTTTTTATTGAAGTTACCGGAGCTATAGAATTTTGCAAACTTAGAATCTTTCTGCATAGAAAGAATACCAGTAGAAAGCATTACCATAGGGTGGCTATCCCTCGGAAGAGCTCTGATTGCATCCCACACATAAGATGGAACCACCTGACGAACTTTCCACTCTTTTAATACCTCATCCACCTGCTCTTGAGTAGGAATATCTCCTGTAAGAAGGAAATACCAGAAAGCTTCAACTGTAGGATATTTAGAACCAGGAGCTTTTGGAAGGGCTTCAAAGGTTTCAGGGATAGTTTTACCACGGAATCTAATACCTTCAAAAGGATCAAGATATGAAATATCGGTAACCAGAGCCTTGATATCTCTCATACCACCAATAGCCTGACTGATAGTAACCTTGTCGATTACAACGTTACCAAATTCTTTCAACAATCTTTGGGTTCTGACACTGTGCTCGGCTATTTTTTTAGCCAGAGTTTGTTTTAATTGAGACATAACTGACCTCCTGTTTTTTATTGGTAAATTATAAACCATTGTTTATTTTCTAACATTAAAAACTGAGATTGTCAACAATTTTATTGTATACAATATACAAATTCATTCTATGAATATTATTGTTTTTATTGATAATTTGAATTATTTATTTTAATAAACAGAATTAAAAAAACATTTTAATATAAACAATTCTCTAAAAATTGTATTTTTAAATCACCTAACATAAGAGATATATAAGAAAAATCATTCTTGCCTATTCAAAAAAAATTTATTACCCTTATGGGCATGTATGGAATAACGTTGATAATAATCAGTGCTCTTATGCACGCCATGTGGAACTTTTTTCTCAAAAAATCATCTGATAAGCATATATTCAACTATCAAATGCACATGATTAATCTAATACTTATGACTTTATTCTACCCAACATTATTTAACAACTACCTATATTTCGAAACAAAGCCCATCATTTATGGTTTTATGGCAGGCATATTTTTCTCTATGTATCATCTTTTTTTAAGCAAGAGTTATAAAACAGAAGATGTTTCCAAAGTATACCCCATAACCACCTCGTCACCAATTTTTGTTTCTATTCTGGCAATGATATTTTTAAAGGAAAAAATTTCTATTTTAGGCTTCATCGGTATAATAACAGTAATTTTAGGTATACTTATTCTCAACATGAACAATATCGGTAAAATAAAATTTACAAAGGGTGTTTACCTTGCGATTCTGGCATCCATGTCCTACTCTTTTGGTGCTATCATAGAAAAATCTGGAGTGGGAAAAGGGAATATTTTTCTCTATATTTACTCCGTGACATTCTTTATGACATTATTTCTATTTATCTATTCAAAACAGAATTCAAAAGGTCACTTAGAATTTGCATTAAATAATATCAATCTACTATTACCAGCAAGCATTGTTCTTTTTCTATCAGTAGTAACCTATAGGTTTGGTTTGGAAAGGGTCAATGTATCCTACGCCACTTCCATAAGGCAGATAAACGCACTTTTTGGGGTAATAATAGGTATATTATTTTTAAAAGAACCTTTTGAAAAAAAGAGGATACTGGGAGCACTGACAATTATACTGGGAATTATTTTCATAAAAAAAGGGATGTAATTTGGCACAAAAAATGCTAAGTGTAATTTTAGAAAGTAGTGGAACAACCACGCTTTTCAGAAGGACCGTCACCTGCCGGCTGGAT
>PNIN01000074.1 GCA_002878065.1 Calditerrivibrio nitroreducens | reverse complement strand
TTTCTCGAGTGGATTGTGGAACTCCCCTGGGGTAAATTTACAAAAGACAATCTTGATATAGAGAATGCCAAAAAAGTGCTTGAGGAAGATCATTACGGTTTAGAAGAGGTAAAAGATCGTATACTTGATTTTCTCGCCGTGAGAAAACTGAATTCAAAAATGAAAAGTCCTATAATCTGTTTTGTGGGGCCACCGGGAGTTGGTAAGACCTCACTTGGTAAATCTATAGCAAGGGCTATGGGGAGAAAGTTTGTCAGAATTTCGTTAGGTGGATTAAGGGATGAGGCTGAAATTAGAGGTCATAGGCGTACATACATCGGTGCATTACCCGGTAAGATTATTCAGGGGCTGAGGAATGCCGGTAGCAGTAATCCCGTCTTTATGCTTGATGAAATAGATAAATTGGGGAGCGATTTCAGAGGTGATCCATCATCTGCTTTACTGGAGGTGTTGGATCCGGAGCAGAACAATGCATTTGTGGATCATTATCTTGGTGTCCCCTATGATCTTTCGAAGGTGATGTTTATAACAACTGCCAATTATCTTGATCCAATTCCACCTGCTTTGAAGGATAGGATGGAGATCATTCACATACCAGGTTATATCGAAGAGGAAAAGATACAGATTGCTAAAAAGTATCTTGTCCCAAGGCAGATTGTTGAAAATGGATTAAAACCAGATCAACTTTTTATATCAGATAAAATACTTTCATTCATAATCTCTGGGTATACGAGAGAGTCAGGTTTGCGAAATCTTGAGCGGTTGGTGGGAACAATTTGTAGAAAAGTAGCCCGCAGAGTTGCTACAGGTGAAGATAAGGTTTTTCAAATTACAAAAAATAATGTGATAAAATATCTGGGACCTGTTAAATACTATGAAGAGGATGAGTTGAAGGAGAACGAGGTGGGGATAGTTACAGGTCTTGCCTGGACTCCGTATGGTGGCGATGTATTATTCATAGAGTCTGCAAAGTATAAAGGTAAAGGGAATCTTGTGCTGACGGGGCAGTTGGGTGATGTGATGAAGGAATCTGCAAGGGCTGCTCTAACATTTGTACGATCCATTTCTGAAAGATACGGTATAGAACCTAAACTGTTTGAAGAGCATGATATACATCTTCATGTTCCCGCTGGTGCAATACCAAAAGATGGACCATCTGCAGGTATCACAATGGCAACCGCAATATTCTCATTGTTCAGCGGTAAAAAGGTAAGAAAGGACGTTGCCATGACTGGAGAGATTACAATTACCGGAAAAGTGCTACCTATCGGAGGATTGAAAGAGAAGCTGCTTGCCGCAAAGAGGCTGGGTATCAAAACAGTGGTAATCCCCAAGAAGAATGAAAATGATCTGATAAAACTTTCAAAAGATCTTAAAAAGGGGATTAATGTGATACCGGTGGAAAGATTTGAGGAAGTTTTAAGGATATCTATTGAAGATCTATGATTGAAAGATTTGTAAATGCTATCAAACATATTGTAAATATTGATGCTCCCGCAAATAAGATAGCGTTAAGCAGTGGATTGGGAATGGTGATAGGTTTCAGTCCATATTTAGGGTTTCATACTATCTTAGCCACCATTTTTAGTGTGGGGCTAAGATTACCGATATATCCTCTTATGATAGGTGCTTATATCACAAATCCCATCACAATCCCTCCCATTTATGCATTTTTGTATAAAGTCGGTGTTGTTTTGACCGATAGTAGTAAAAAGGATATAAAGTGGGATATTCACAATTTCAGTGAACTTATGGTGCTTGCAAAGAGTATACTCTGGCCACTTTTTGTAGGTTGTCATGTGTTTGGTTTACTGACAGGTTTGGTTACGTATTTTGTAGTAAAATATCTTTTGATAAAGTATAGAGGTTACTGATGTATGGCTGAGATTATTGCTGTGGCAAGTGGAAAAGGTGGCGTTGGGAAGAGTTTTTTTTCTGCTAATCTGGCGATGTCGATGAAAAAACTGGATGATGCAATTTTGCTGGTTGATGGTGACCTGGGTGGGGCAAATCTCCACAGCTTTGTGGGATTGAAGGCCCAGGGTAAAGGGATATATAATTTCCTCAAGGAGAATTTTAGAATAGAAGATGTTATTTTGCAAACCCCTGCTCAAGTGGACTTTATTGGTGGTTCCAGCGATATATTGGGAATGGCACATATAAATAATTTTGAGAAATTAAAAATTTTAAACCATTTAAAAAGGGCAAATTATAGATATGTTGTAATGGATCTCGGAGCCGGTACGAGCTACAACATGATAGATTTTTTTAATTTTTCTGATAAAAAAGTCTTGATTATGAACAGTGAGCCCACTTCCATTGAAAATTCATATGGTTTTTTGAAGATTGCTCTATACCGCAAGATTGAAAGACATCTCTTTAAGGATCCAAGATTGGAAAATATATGTAGTAAGTTAAGAAGTAGGAGTATGAATTATCAAAGAGTTGACGATATCCTGGAGGAGTTAGACCGAATAGATAGCAAAATTTCAGAAGATGTTCTGGAAATTGTAAGAGGATATAAGGTGGGACTTGTATTAAATATGTTGAAATTTAAAAAAGAGCTCAATATCTTTTACGGTTTTGAGAATGTATCCAAAAAATATCTGAGAATTTCTGTTGAAAAATTAGGATTTTTACCTTATGATTTGTATGTAAGTGAGAGTTTGAAAAAGCTTGAACCATACTATTTTAATACCACTGATAGCAATAGAGAATTTTTTGATGAAATAAGAGATATAATTTTGAAAAAATTGTAGGGGTGTTTTATGGAATCTCAACAGCTATACATCGAAGATCTGGAAGAAGCAAAAGATGAGGATATGCTCCAGCTTGTGGGGTTTAAGTTGGGGGATGAAGAGTATGCCATAGATGTATTAAAGATACAGGAGATAATAAGGCTTGTTGAGATTACTTCAGTTCCGAGGACTGATAATTATATCATGGGTGTTATGAACCTCAGGGGTAAGGTTATCCCTGTGGTGGATTTGAGGGTGAGGTTTAATTTAGAGAAGTCGGATTTTGATAAAAAGACAAGGATTATAGTTGTTAGATTTGAAAAGGAAAATATAGGTTTTGTGGTTGATGAAGTTACTCAGGTGATTCGTATAAATAAATCTATGATAGAACCCACACCACCCCTTGTGGGATCCATAGGGCAGGAGTATATTTTAGGTATATGTAAATACAATGATAGATTGATAATTTTACTCGATATAGACACTCTTATATATGAGGATAAGGGGCATGAGAGTGAATTAAAGAAGAAGTTTAGGCCCTCTAAAGGGGGTTCATCCTCAGGAGGCAACACCGGTGATGTGGAAGTCCAGTCTCCATTAAAAGAGGAGGATGAGATTCAGAAGGAAGAGGAATCAGCTACCATCCATGAATCGTTACAGCAGGATCATGTTCAGGATGTTCAGGAAGAGTTGCCAAAAGAGGAAGAGAAACATGAAGCTTCCGGTGGTATAGATGACATAGATGCTCTTATAGCTATGGAGCTAGCCAAAAGGGAAAAAGAGACGGAAGAATTAATCAAGAAAAAGAAATCTACTCCAGTTCAGGAGAGTATTGAAGATATATTAAATGATGCGGTAAAACAGGCAGAAGAGAAGATAAATCATGATGCAGTCCACGTAGATCAGAGTGATCTGGATGCTCTTATTGCCATGGAGCTTGCTAAGAGGGAAAAAGAAACCGAAGAGATGATAAAAAGAAAAAAGGAGCAGGAAAAAAAAAATGATATAGATAATTTATCTTTTGAAAGTACTGCTGATACTGAAGGTAATGTTGAAACATTACAGGAAGGTGGTTCGAGTAAGAAAGAAAATTTAGAGATTGAAGTAGATTCCATTGCTGAGATCAAAGAGTTGGCCAGAAAGATAATTCATGGGGAGTCAAAAGAGATTTCGATAGATGTTAAGGGGGAGATTGGGGAGATTGTTAAGCTTATTATGAACACAAAAGAGAAATTGGATAATATTGAGGATTCGACGGAAAAAGTCCCTACCGTTGCTAAAAATTTAGAATTTATAAATGATACCACAGAAAAAGCAACAAGCAACCTTTTGCAGCATTCAGACGAACTTTCAAATATTTATAATGAGCTATCTGATGGTTTCAGAGATATAGAAAGGTATGTTGAGTCGAGGGATATTAAGTCGGCTTTAAAAAGGATAGAAGAGCTGGAAAAAACTATAGAGAAAGCAGAATCTCTTGGATTTGAAATTTTACAGGCGCTTGAATTTCAGGATATCACAGAGCAGAAGATCAACAAGGTTATAAGAAATATAGAAGAGATTGGGGCAAGACTTGGTTCCATTCTGGGGTTTGTGGTAAGTAGTGCTTCTGATGAATCATCAAAAGTAGCATCTCAGGAAGAGATTGACAAGCTTTTGAGCGATTTTGGATTAAATTGAGTGTTTTCTAAGATACTTTTATAACTAAATTGTAACACTCATTTTAGACATACTGAACAGTTAAATTATATTTAGTAAAAGTTATTTTTATTCCAATGGTGTTTGTTGAAAAAATGTTGAAAACTTTTTTTGTTTTAATTTTTTATAACAGCATATAGATTGATTTTTATGAAAATACGTTTATTTACCAATTGTTTTATATTTTGCTGCGGATAATTCTACAAAAAGCTGTCAAGTCTTTTTTTATCAACATATTTTGTTGAAAAAGTGTTGATTTTTCTTTTTGTGTCAGATTTAATATCTGAAAAACTATAATGTTATACAAAGTGATTAATTTTTAAGCAGAAAGGATGTTTTATTTTTTCCAGAGTTTTTGGACTGGTACATGGCTTTATCTGCCAACTCGATAACATCCATAAGGGAGTCGCCACTTTTGGGATAATTGCTTACACCGATACTAAGGGTTATTGTAAATTTTTTTTCATCTTTTGTGAAAAAAGATTTAAGCTCAAATTGTTTTCTTATTCTTTCTGCCACTTCTATGGCTCCATCCAGATCGGTTTCCACTAGGCAAAGGATAAACTCATCTCCACCATACCTTGCAGCAAAATCGGTTCTTCTTATGTTTGTTTTAATAACTTCGGCAATCGATTTTATTACCATACTGCCGTATTTGTGTCCATAAGTGTCATTAATCAATTTAAGGTTATCTGAGTCTATCATCAAAACTGAAAATGTTTTTTGATACCTCTGGGATCTATAAAACTCCTCTTCGATCTTTTTCATAAAACCGCTTTGATTTAGCAATCCTGTCATTTCATCTGTTATGGAGAGCTCTGTGATGAGATTTCTTAATATTATGTATATCTTATTGAAGTTTAGAGATGTTATAAAAATAAAAGGTAATGAGATGAGGAATAAAAAGACTTCTTTTGGATCAAATTTTGTAAAATAAACATACGTTAGGACACCTGTAACTACAATATGCACCATTAGATACTTTTTGTCATATAAAATAACTGAAAATAATAAAAGCCCAATCATCGACATAAAGATTAAAATGTCATAAGCGCTACTATTAATATATGCGATGAAGATATTTTGGGATTGAAAAAGTAGGTAATAGCTTAATATTTTGCTGGAAAAAAAGTTATCATCGATTGAGAACTTGAGTATAATGAATATGAGAAAAAAAATAATAATTGCATAGTTAGCTTTATTGTTTGTGGATTCTAAAAATTTTATTGAGGCAATGA
Source organism: Calditerrivibrio nitroreducens (assembly GCA_002878065.1). Classification (GTDB taxonomy): domain Bacteria; phylum Chrysiogenota; class Deferribacteres; order Deferribacterales; family Calditerrivibrionaceae; genus Calditerrivibrio; species Calditerrivibrio nitroreducens_A. The sequence goes on along the minus strand of PNIN01000074.1, from coordinate 15,711 downwards.
TAATGGTAAATGTGAAAAGATATAAAACCTCTGCAATTTTGTACTGAAAATGCCTTATTTTATGGTCTATCATTCTTTAATTATATTTAAATTTGGGATAATAGCAATAAAATATTAATCTATTTTCTTTCGTATTCTTCTATCTCCTTTATCAGTCCAGTATAACAATCTGGGCAGATCCCATGACTGAATTTTGGTAAAAAATTATATTCTAAAAGTTTCATTTTATTTACAGCATCTTCCAATTCGATGAAGATATCCCTATATTTTATCTTATTACACCATGCACACATCGTGAAAATGATATCTGAATTGGATGAAAAATGTAGTTTTGTTGCTCTTTTGGTGGTATTTACGAGTTCATGTTTCAGTTTAAGGATATTGTTTACCATCGGTGTTATTTCCAGATCATACAACCTAAGCTCATCTTCATTATCGCATCTATAGGATGTTTTGAAAGGGGACCCTTTTTTTCTCACAGAATCGAAAATTCTTGAGAGGATTATTTTTAACATTTCATCATTTATGAAATCAAAATAGTTTTTGCATATATTTTGTTTTGCTAAAATTTCACTGGTATTGAGTATTACGTTATTTTCATCTAAGTAATAGATTAATGTGTTATTTTCTGCCATAATTAGCAGAATATTATTTTATCTAATGGTTCAGGGGAGGGTTTACCAAAAAGGTATCCCTGCATAAGATCCACCCCAAGATTTTTCAGCATTTCCATCTCACCATGTGTTTCGATCCCTTCCGCAAGTGAAAGGGAACCTATCTCTTTGCATATCCCCACGAGGGATGAAACGATAGCTTTTTTGGCAATATCCTTATCTATGTCTCTTACCAGTTCAATGTCGATTTTCACAATGTTAGGCTTTAATGATGCAAGTAAATTTAATGATGAGTATCCGGAACCAACATCATCAAGAGCTACTTTAAACCCCATATTGTTGTAAAAATCTAAAATATTTTTGAGGTGAACGAAATTTTCTACTTTATCACTTTCGACTACTTCAAAAACTATTTTACTGAAATCGAAGTTTAGCTCTGTAGCTGTCTTTACTGTATCCCTCAGACAGAATTCTGGGTTGTAGATGGATGTGGGGGTGAAGTTTATAAAGATCATTTTATTTATCTCTTTTGCTTTAGAATTTTTAATTGCGGAGATTCTGCACTGTCTATCAAGATTGAATATCATCTCGGTTTTTCTGGCGGAATGGAACATAAGATTGGGGGGCATTATGCTCCCATCCATTTTTATGCCTCTGGAGAGGCATTCGTAGCCTACTATCTGATTTGAACGTATATCAATTATCGGTTGAAAATAGGTAATTATCGATTCATTATCAAGAATCCATTTTAAATCTTCTGAAAGATATAGATTTATCCAATATGTAAGGGGTTTGGCATTTTTATAAGCTGCAAATGTTAGTGAAGATGTTGGGTCAATGAGTAATACGGTGATATTTTCCAGCTCAATTTCGGTGAAATCTTTTGATGAGCTAACTATTTCTATAAATTCGTTAAATTTATAGTTTAGGACGAGGTAATCGTTTTCGTTTAATATCTCGAATCGACTTTTGAAAATTGTAAAAAACTTACCTAAAATATACTCATGGGATGCAAAAATAACTATCCTTTTGCAGTCTTCTGGTAATGTTTTGGTTGTGGTACATTTTTCACAGCTCATTGTAATCCTCCCTTGTTTCCTAGAAAACATTATATTAATATTATTATACCATAGCTAGCAGAAAAATACAATAAAAATCAGTATGCCCGGAATTTTCATTTTTTTTACATTTGTATAAAACTTTTATAATCTTTTTTCTCTATAAACCTTATTATGAAACATATCTTTTTTGAAAAATGGGAAAAAAAGCTTGAAAAGATCGATTATGCAGTCCAACCTATTGTTTCCACCTTATCGGGTAAATTATTTGGGGTTGAATTCCTTATTAGAGGAGTTGAGGAGATTGGGTTTAAATCTATAAGTAGTTTTTTTGATGAAGCTTACGAAGATCAGGTTCTTGTCCCTCTTGAAAAGACTTTGAGAAAAAAGGTGGCTGAAAAGGCTTCTAAAATAAAAAATTATAGAAATATCAACATATTCTACAATTATGATCACAGGATTATGGAAATGCCGGATTATACTTTTGGCTTCACCGAACAAGTATTGGGAGAGTATAAAATCCCTCCGAGTAATTGGTGTCTGGAGCTAAACGAAGGGTTAAATCACAGTTTTACCGCCATATACAACAAAGTCCTTTTGAGGGCTAAGGCATCAGGATTCAAGTTGGCGATAGATGATTTTGGAACCGGTTTTTCTAATTTTGAACTTCTCTACCATTCCGAAGCAGATTATATAAAACTTGATAAGTTTTTGATTAGAGAAATTCATAAAGATAATCGGAAGATCTCTCTTGTGTCAGCAATAAAGGATATTGCAAGATCTCTTGGGATCACTTTGATTGCAGAAGGGGTGGAGACGGAAGAAGAGTATTATTGTCTTAAAAATTTTAATATAGAATTCATTCAGGGATATTTTATACAGAAGCCCACAACAGATCCTTACTCCATTAAATTAAAGTATGAGAATATAGAGTCTCTTTATAATTCAGATAGAAGAAAAAGTACTGGTTTTAATAGCCGCATAAAAGAGGCTATGTTTTTTATCCCGCCTCTAAAGATCGATAGCAGTATAGAGGATCTTTTTACAAGATTCCAAAGAAGGACTCCAGCTCTCTATTAAAAAGATCTGCGTCGATGTCTATAGGATACTTAACGTTGTGACTTTCTAAAATAGGCTCTATCATTCTAATATATGTGCTTTTTTTTATACCGTTGACTCTATCGGTCACGTCATTAATGGTATCTTTGATATCAAGACCTTCTAAGAGATCTTTGCCTTCTTTGATTATGAAATTTATAACAGCATTGAGATAGTCTTTCAGCTCCACCCTGATATACTCTGGATATCTCTTACTTATTCTCGTATTTTTACAGTGGGAGATAATTGACCTGATTAGAATGTTTTTTGTGTCTTTTTTTATATATACAGTTGGAATCCCAATTGCCGCTGCAAATACCAACTGGCGTCTTTCACTTTCTACGAAAGGATCATCAGGTATCTCCTGGTGGGTTATGGAACCAGAAAGAATTAATTTATAAGCCAGGGCTATGAAGAGCCATTGAAGATTTGACACATGTTTTGTATCTTCCCTTAAATCGTAAAAACAGCTGTAAAATCTTCCTTCAAAACCGTTATAACCATTTTCATTCACACTTCTGCCCCTAAATAGTGTATAAAAAGACAATTTTTCGTCAAAAACCCCCATTTCGTGGAGCTCTTTTTTGAGTTTTGCATGGTTGTTTAGTGTTCCATCGAAGGCCGGGGAATTGTCTGTACTCATCAAAGCCACAAAATAATCTATCAGCCTGAAATCTGGTACGGTGTCCCCTTTTAGATTGAAAATCTTTTCGATTGTATTATCTATCCATAAAGGTCCAAAAGGATAAAACCTTTTTCCAAATCTTTTATTGAAACATTTCTTCATCCATCTGCGGTAAAGCATTCTTATGTGAGTAAAATCAAGTTCGTGTGGAAGAAAACCAAGAATCTTTTCCGGATGCAGATCCCTGAAAGGGATTCTGTAAGGTGATGCCGAATAGTTTTGTATTATTAATGGTATGAAATGTTCAACTATTTTTATCACAAGATCGGAATAGTGTTTTTCAGCAATGGTGTAAAACCTTGTATTACTCGATTTTACTTTATCTGTAATCAGCTTACTTCCGATACTGATATGTATCCCGTTATTTGTAAGACAAGTGTTGGAAGTATTTGGTAAAATGATTAGATTATTTTTTATAATTCCTACATCTTTTAGCTTTCCGATTGTATTTAGATAGCTTCTCGATAGGGAGAGGTGGCATAATTCCATGTATCTCTTTTTCTCCTCACCTCTATCCCATCCTGATAGGCATGGGCTTGTGAAAAGCTCCCTGTAGAGGGAATCCGGAATCAGTTCATTCAGCCTCTTTTGTCTTAATGGTGTAAAGGGTGAATGATAAACCATAACCCTTTCCCCTTCTTCTTCAAGTTTAAACTTTTTAATACCATAAATAGTAAGTAATTGGGTGAAAAGAAACCTTTTGCAGTTCTCTTTTGCAAGGTTATCTGCAAAATTTTCAGTTTCGCTCACCACATAGAAAGATATTACCTCGGGGGATGTGTTGTCATTTGAAAATCTATCTAAAAGCTTTTTGAGGATATTTTTGGAGGGCTGATTTAGAATATTGTCTTCCCCAATATAATTGGCAAAAGATATTTTTAAAAAATAACTCACCGGAAATCGCCAATACTTTTCACCATTTTTATAAAATATAAATTTTTCTATATCGGATCGTTTTCCGGATAACGGATCACTTTTATCTGATAATAGGTCATGATCCAGAACAGATTTTGCGAAATTGTTCAGATATCTATCTTTGAAATATACGTAGCTGTTTTCCCAGGTGTTGTCTCTGTTTTCATTTAAAAACTTATCAAGTTCCTGAAGTTTTTTAGGGCTATATTCACCATTTTTGGTTCTTTTGTGCAGATTTTTATAGTAACTGGAGTTTCTTATATGTAAAGGAAGATTGACGTTGTCTCTCGAATCTATTACACAGGTTTGAAGTTCTGTTTCAATGCCACCCGTCACATCTCCTTTTCCAAAAGGATTGTTTACGAAAAATTTTAGTTCTCCATTTTGACTCATATAAATATCCTGAATTTTTTATTGTTTTATTACATTTAAACTGTAATATAAATTTCATTTTAATGTAAAATTATTGACAAAAAAAAGGGGGGAGTCCCCCATTCTTACGATATGTGCAACCTTAGATGTTCCTGCCATTCTTTAATTGAAACAGATTTTAGAAAATATCTCGCTTCCTCTGCTGTCATTTGGGGGTTTTTGTAGTTAATTTTAAAGAATTTTGTCATATATTTGAATAAATCGGTGTTGTCTACGTAGTTCCTGATATCCAGCTGATGTGAAAAGTGACCGACTGCTGCGGAAAATTTAAGAAAATCTCTTCTTTTCATAAAACACCTCCTTATTAAGTATAAACATTAAACTGTTAAAGATATTTGGCCTTGTTGTAAAAATAATGAAAAAAATGTAAAACGATTTTTTGTTGACTAAAAATTATGATTATGATATTTTAAAGTATACTGTGGAAGTCCGGTGAAAATCCGGCGCTGTCCCCGCAACTGTGAGCTGGACGAAAGCCATTTTAGCCACTGCCTTTTGATAGGTGGGAAGGCTGGTGAGTAGGATGAAGGTGAGCCAGGATACACAGCCAAAATAACACTACGGAGGATAGTAACAATGAGAAGCCTGCCTAAATATTTTCAAATAGTCCAGAATAACAATATATTTTTTTAAAATTTTTTAGAGGTGTGAAATGAATATAAAAGTAATAAAACGGGATGGTCGTTTTGTATCTTTTGATGTGGAAAGGATTGCCAATGCCATTTTTAAAGCGGCTAAAGCAGTGGGGGGGGAAGATAGACAGCTGGCGGCGAAGTTATCAAATAAAGTTGTTAATATTGTCTTTGAAAAGTATTTACCTGTGGGATCTGTGACTGTGGAAGAGATACAGGATATTGTGGAAAAGGTATTAATAGAAAACGGGCATGCAAAGACTGCAAAGGCTTACATCCTATACAGAAAACAGAGGGCAGATTTGAGGGAAATTAAACAGGCTTTTGGTGAAATAGAAAATATACTTGATGAGTATCTGGAAGGGGCGGATTGGCGGATAAAAGAGAATAGTAATACCACCTTTTCACTTCAGGGGCTCAATAATTTCATTTCATCATCCATTACTGCAAAATATTGGCTAAATAAGATATATCCGGAAGATGTTAAAAATGCCCATGTAAATGGTGACTTTCATCTGCACGATCTTGGATCTCTCTCTGTGTACTGCTGTGGATGGGATTTAAAAGATCTCCTTTTGAGGGGGTTTGGTGGGGTGTCTGGAAAAGTTGAAAGTGCACCTCCGCGGCACTTCAGGACAGCTCTGGGGCAGATTGTCAATTTCTTTTATACCCTACAGGGGGAAGCGGCTGGGGCACAGGCTTTTGCCAATTTTGATACTTTATTGGCACCTTTTGTGGCTTATGATAACTTATCCTACGACGAAGTGAAACAGGCGATGCAGGAGTTTATCTTCAATCTGAATGTCCCCACAAGGGTGGGGTTTCAGACCCCTTTTACAAATCTCACATTTGACCTTACGGTTCCTGAAATGTATAAAAATGAAGCGGTTGTCTATGCCGGAGGGTATACGGAAGATAGATATGAACAGTTTCAAAAAGAGATGGATATGATAAATAGAGCTTTTATTGAGGTTATGTCCGCAGGGGATGCCAAAGGAAGAATATTTACATTTCCGATACCTACTTATAATATCTCAAAAGAGTTTGATTGGGATAATCCGGTGATGGATAATCTCATGGTGATGACCGGGAAATATGGCATACCTTACTTTGCGAATTTTGTGAATAGTGATATGTCCCCCGAAGATGCCAGGAGTATGTGTTGCCGTCTCAGACTTGATAATAGAGAATTGAGAAAAAGGGGAGGTGGACTTTTTGGGGCTAATCCCCTTACGGGATCTATAGGGGTGGTGACAATTAATCTACCAAGGATAGGGTATCTGGCGGAGAATGAGGATGATTATTTTTATAGACTTAAAACCCTCATGGAGATAGCAAGGGTGTCTTTAAAGATAAAGAGGAAAGTATTGGAAAAGTATACAGAATCGGGGCTGTACCCTTATTCTAAAGTTTATTTAGGGGGGATAAAAGATCAGAGTGGTTTATACTGGAAGAATCATTTTAACACAATTGGGATCATAGGGATGCACGAGTCACTGATGAATTTCATAGGGGTAGGGGTGGATACGGATGAAGGGTTGGAATTTGCTGTGAAGGTTTTAAATTTTATGAATGATGAGCTTAAAAGTTACCAGGAGGAGGATGATATGTTGTACAACCTTGAGGCTACACCCGCCGAGGGGACAAGTTATCGTCTTGCAAAGATAGATAAAACTAAATACCCCACCATATATACCTCCGGTAGCTCAAAGCCTTATTATACCAATTCCACTCAGCTACCTGTGAATAGTAAGCTTGATATATTTGAAGCGCTGGATCATCAGGATAATTTGCAACCATTATACACAGGGGGCACAGTCTTCCATACATTCCTGGGAGAAGCAGTGGAGGATCCTCTGGCGTTAAAATCTCTGATAAGAGAGATTTCTTGTAGATATAGATTACCATACTTTACAATAACACCAACATTTTCCATATGCCCCGTGCATGGATATCTAAAAGGTGCCCACGAGTATTGTCCAAAATGCAGAGAAGAAAAGATAAACGAAATTTTAAATGATATAAAAATTTCTGAAAAAAGGGGGTGATTTTATGAAAGAGCAGATTAAAGATATTGAGCAAAAACTTTTAGAGGTAAAAGGGGAAAAGTGTGAGGTTTACAGCAGGGTGGTTGGTTATCATAGACCTGTGGAAAATTGGAACGATGGTAAACAGGAAGAATTTAAAGATAGGATAGTATTCAATGTGGACATTACCGGTATCAGAGATTGAAACCGTATCCCTCACAAATTTTACCGGTAAGGTTGCCTGCACCGTATTTACCATTGGCTGTAACCTGCGGTGCAGGTATTGCTACAATAAAAGCCTTGTACTAAAAACGGAAAAACCAGCAGATCTTGAGAAAATAAAGGATAAAATAAAGAGACTTCCCTTGAAAAATATAGCTATCACCGGCGGGGAGCCCCTTGTTCATTCCGGTTTGGGAGATTTTCTCTATTTTTTAAAAGATCTTGGCTTTGAGATAAAGCTTGATACTAATGGAACTTTTCCCGAAAGGTTAAAAGATATACTTGATAAAAGGCTTGTGGATTATGTTGCAGTTGACATAAAGGCTTTTAAAGATGACGATTTCAAATATATCACCAGAGTTGATCATGGCTATGAAAAGGTAAAAAAGAGTATTACACTTTTAAAGGAAAGCCAGGTTCCTTTCGAAATGAGATATACTGTCTGGAAAGTACCTATGAGGGAAGATTTTTCAAATTTCTTTGGCGATTTACCCACATCTCAAATGGATACTTTATACGTACAAAAGTTTGTGTCAAACAGCTATATTCTGGACAAGCTTTTTAATCCAGATGTTACTGATGAAGATTTAAGACAAATGATAGTAATTCTATCAAATTTTTTAACGGTAAAATTGAGGAATGCTTAAAGCTCGATGAACGTTTGAATCATTTGATTTTTCTCTATTTTTTAAATTCAATTAAAAAATATCTGTTTACTTAATAAAAACCGTGTAGTAAAATGAATCATATACACAAGTTTGTATTTATTGAATCTGGTGTTTTAAAAAAATATAAGGGGGAATTGTGAAGATAAGGTACAACCAATTTTTGTTTCATTTGAGATTCAAAAATCCATTTAAGACTAAAGTTTATCCAGTTTTTATGATACGATCTGTATTAGGTAATGAGCTTAGAAAATGGAGCTGAGGGGGATCGAACCCCTGACCTCATGAATGCCATTCATGCGCTCTCCCAGCTGAGCTACAGCCCCTTGATTTATTTTCTAAATCTGGTAATATAATTTTTATAAAAAATTGTCAAGAGTGTGTTGTGTTTGATGAGATATTTTATTCGGAATGTTTACATTGTTCTGCTGTTATAAAGTATAGAGAAAGTATTTGCAAAGGATGTTTTTATAAGATAAAAAAGGTTATCCATCGATGTAAGTTGTGTGGCTATCCTTTAAACATTGAAGCAGAGGTTTGTCGAAACTGTCTGGAATCAAACTACTATGATAAATTATTTATCCCATTTTGGTATACTACGGTGATAAAAGATGTGTTAAAAAAAATAAAATTTCGCTATAATCTGAAGGGATACAGGCTTATTGATGAATTGGTGCGGAAAAATCTCATGAAAATGGATAGATATGATGTTATAACCTATGTGCCATCAACACTTATTAGAAGATTCAGGAGATTTGTTCATCCGGCGGAGTATATAGCTACTATACTATCAGACATTTACATGACAACATGTGAGCCACTTTTAAAGAGAGTAAGAAACACTTCTTATCAATGGAAATTGAAAAAGAAAGAAAGATTAAAAAATGTGTCAGAAGCTTTTATCCCCAGAAAAGAGCTTTTTGATTTGAAAATATTATTGGTGGATGATATAATAACTACAGGAGCCACCTTAAATGAGTGTGCCAAAATGTTGAAAGGAGCAGGAGCCAAGAAGGTCGACTGTTATGTTCTTTCGAAGGGGTTATTTTAATGATAGATATTGAGCAATTATTAGCCTATCTCAATCTTGAAGAATTTACAAATATATTTGTTTACTATCAGGATGAAGCTATTTTCAGGTATTATAGCAATGGTAGATTTGTAAACACTGAGATTCCAGATTTTTTAAAACGACATCTTTTAAACGATAGCATTAGCCTTTATCTATTCAGAAAGAATAATAATATTCTGACTTTTTATTTTTTTAGGTTAAATATTCAGAATAAACAAGTTGTGGTGATAATTCAGGACTCTAAGGATGGAAAATACCTTAATAAATTTATTTCTTCTCTTTTTGAAAATCTGTGGGAACTCAAGGTGGGAGCTGTTCAGTTAAACAAAGAGATAGACTTTTTAAGGGATGAATTGAATGTATGTGAGAAAGAATTAAATGAAAAAGAGCAGGAGGTTAATCGTCTTAATGAACTTTTAACCGCCAAAGAGACGCTGCTGGAAAGCCTCGAAGAGAGTGTATCAATCCTTAAAAGAAGTCGTCAGAAGATGCTTAAACTGATAGATGGTTTTAATATGCCATTTTTCTCTATGGATACAATTTATGACCTGAATAACGTAAACCTTGCTGCGGGTAAATTCGCCGGAGAGACAAACCTTCCACGGCTGGTGGGGGGTAAATGTTTTAAAATGATTTATAATTTTCCGGAGCCATGTAAATGGTGTAAATATGAGGAGATAAAACAAACCAAAAATTGTGTCAAACAACATATCCATTATGAAAAAGACGGCGTTAAATTTGTTTTTGAGCAGAGTATGTTTCCCATATTTGATCAAGAAGGGAATTTGATAGAGGTGGGTGAATATATCAACGATATTACACATCAATACGAAATACTGGAATCTTTGAGAAAATCTGAACAGGAGTTGGTACATATAAGTAGAAAAAATATCGAGTCTATTGATGAAATAGGTGCATTGAAAAAAGCCTATGAGGATCTTTCAAATGAATATGAGAACGCTAAGGCAAAAATAGCTAAGTTAACCTCTGTTCTAAATACGTTGGTTCAGCAGGACACTGTAAATGAACTACTTAAGCTTAGGGGAGAAAAAAAGGAGCTTGAAATAAAACTTGTTAAGGCACTTACCACAATAAAGAATTTCACCAGGGAACATGAAGAAAATGAGTCGAAAATTGAGTCGATGGCAAAAAAATCACTCTATTCAATGGAAAGACTTTTGAATATTATAAACAACAAAAAGAAAATAGATGACGAAGAATTGAAAAAAGTTTTTGACTTTTTAAGCGGACAGATATTATATATTAAGCAGATTATAGAAAAACAGGAGGAAAAAGATGAGTCTAAAAGTAGCAATTAATGGATTTGGTCGCATTGGAAGGTGCGCCTTTAGAGCAGCATACGCTAAAAAACTTGATATTGATTTTGTTGCCATCAATGATTTAACTGATGCAAAAACGCTTGCGCATTTGTTAAAATATGATTCTGTTCATGGTATTGCTGACCTTGAGGTATCATATGAGGATGATTCTTTGATTGTAAATGGCAAGACTATAAAGGTTTATGCCATAAAGGATCCGGCTCAGCTTCCATGGAAAGATCTTGGGGTGGATGTTGTGCTTGAATCCTCTGGTATCTTTACAAAGAGGGAAGGAGCATCAAAGCATCTTACTGCCGGTGCCAAAAAGGTTGTGATTTCTGCTCCAGCTGAAGATCCAGATATAACAGTTGCCTTAGGTGTAAACTTTGAAGCTTATGATAAAAATAAACATCACATTATATCTAATGCATCATGTACCACAAACTGCCTTGCCCCTGTAGCCAAGGTTATACATAAAAAATTTGGAATCATCAATGGCTTAATGACTACAATACATTCATATACAAATGATCAAAGAATTCTGGACCTTCCTCACAAAGATTTGAGAAGGGCAAGAGCTGCTGCCCTGTCCATGATCCCTACATCAACAGGTGCCGCAAAAGCTGTGGGATTAGTTTTACCTGAGCTTAAAGGGAAGCTGGATGGTCTTGCCATCAGAGTTCCTACTCCAAACGTCTCTTTAGTGGATCTTACTTGTAATGTTTCAAAAACTGTTACCAAAGAAGAAGTTAATGCGGCAATAAAAGAAGCTGCAGAGGGTGAAATGAAAGGGATACTTCAATATGTAGATTCTGAGCTTGTGTCTACTGATTTCAATGGTAACCCACATTCATCTATTTTCGATGCCCCTCTGACAAAGGTAATAGATGGAACCTGTGTGAAGGTATTTAGCTGGTATGATAACGAGTGGGGTTATTCAAATAGGGTGGCTGAACTTTTAACGAAACTATTTTAAATAACGAAGGGCACCTTGTGTGCCCATTTTTTATATTAAGGAGGATTCTGTGGTTAGAAGTGTTGAGTCCCTAGATGTTAGAGGCAGACGGGTTTTTTTAAGGGTAGATTTTAATGTACCGATAAAAAATGGTATAGTTAAAGATGACACGAGGATTGTTGAGGCACTCAAAACTATCAATTACTTAAGAGAAAAGGGTGCGAAAGTTATTATGGCTTCCCATCTTGGTAGACCTAAGGGTGAGTTTAATCTGGAATATTCATTAAAACCAGTTGCTGAATACTTTTCAGCAAAATTTTTCCCAATAAAATTTGTGGATGATTGTATAGGTGAAAAGGTACATTCCACTGTAAATGGTATGAAAGATGGTGATGTTATTTTACTGGAAAATCTAAGATTTTATAAGGGGGAAGAGAAAAATCTGCCAGAATTTTCTGCTGCTTTAAAAGAATTTACTGATGTTTATGTGAATGATGCCTTTGGCACTTGTCATAGAAAACATGCTTCAGTATTTGGGCTTCCGGAGTTAGTCGGGGATAAAGGAGCGGGTTTTCTTGTAAAAAAAGAGGTTGAATATTTTGAAAAGCTTTTGAAATCTCCGGAAAAACCTTTTGTCGCAATACTTGGTGGTGCCAAGGTGAGTGATAAGATTGGTGTAATCAAAAGCTTAATTAATCTTGTGGATGAGATTATCATCGGTGGTGCGATGGCCTATACATTTTTGAAGTTTTTAGGGAAAAATATAGGTAAGTCTATGGTGGAAAATGAGTTTCTTGGTGTCGTAGATGAAACAATGAAGCTTTCGGAAGAAAAAGGGGTGAAGATTTTATTGCCCGTCGACCATGTATGTTCTGATGTTTTTGATGGTGAACCTAAATATGTAAATAGCGTTGATATACCGGATGATTTGATGGGGCTCGATATCGGTCCAGCAACCATAGAGCTTTTTGAAAAAGAGGTATTGAAAGCTAAAACGATACTCTGGAACGGACCAATGGGGGTATTTGAGAATGATAATTACAACAAAGGGACATTTGCAATAGCCAATGCTCTTGCCTCATCCGGTGCAGTTACCCTGGTGGGTGGTGGTGATTCTGTCAGCGCCATCAAAAAGGCTGGAGTATCAGATAAGATTTCCCATATATCCACCGGTGGTGGAGCTTCTCTGGAATATATAGAGTTTGGTTCACTACCTGGTATAGAGATACTTAAATGAAGATGATGGGTTTTGGTTAGATTTACATTAAAATATTAGGGATTAAAAGGTGATAAAAGCGAGTAGAATGTTTAATTAAAAATAAACATCATTTTATTATTGACAAATTATGTTGTTTTTGGTAGAAAAAGCGAAATTGTGTACAGTATACATTTGGGGTGTGAAAAATGATTAGTATTGACTTTACGTTGCTGTTGCAGATGATCCAGTTTTTGATAATCCTGTTTATTGGGAAGAAGCTTATTTACGAGCCAGTCTCTGCAACAATTCATAGTAGGAATGGGAAGATTCAGGGACTGTTAAAAGAAGCTCAAGGTCTCAGAAACGAAGTTGCTACACTTAAGAAAGAGTATGAAGAAAAGCTTGCCGATGTGAAAGCTGAAGTGGCTGATTATCAGAAAAAGATGAGGGATGAGGCTGTGGCTGTTGCTAACGAAATGGTGGGAAAAGCAAAGGCAGAGATCGATGCTAAAATTGCAAATGCAAGAAAAGAGATAGAAATTCAGGTGGAAAAATCGAAAGTTGTTTTATCTGAAGAGTCCAAAGCTCTTGCGGATTTGATTGTTGATAAAATAATCGGGAAAGCTGCTTAAGGGGTGTATGGTGAAGCGATTGATATTAATTTTGGCACTCATTTTACCTTCTGCTCTTTTTGCCTCTGAAGGGCATGGCGAAGGTGGTAACCTTGTGATGGGTTTTGTTTGGAGAGTTGTTGTTTTTGTTGTGTTTGCTTTTATCCTTTACAAGCTACTAAAAGATCCATTATTAAATAGCCTTGATAAAAGAACGGATGACATCAAGAATGCCCTTGATGAAGCAGTGAAAGCTAGAGATGAAGCACAGCAAGAGCTTAATGAATATAAAAGTAAACTTGCTTCGATGAATAAAGAGCTTGAGGAGATGAAGGAGAAGGCTTTTAAAGCTGCAGAAGCTGAAAAAGCTAAGATTATTGCGGAGGCTGAAAATACTGTCGAAAGACTCAAAGAGTTTTCTGAGTCTTTGATTGCTTCTGATCTTATCAGGGCAAAAGCGGAGCTTAAAAGCTATGCGTTTTCTTTAGCTAAAAAGACAGCAGAGGAAAAGCTGAAGTCCAGTTTTGATATGAGTAAGCATGAAGTTGTTATAAATAATTACATCAAAAAGATAGGAGAAGTAAGTTGAAAGATATAGTTGTTTCCAAAAGATACGCTTCAGCATTGTACGGATCTTTGGCCTCTCTTGAAGAGAAGAATAATGTGGTGGGTGATTTTAAAAGGATTAAGGGTAGTATTGAAAACTCTTCTGAAATGATGAAGCTTATTAAAAGCCCCATAATAAAAAAATCTGACAAGCTAAAGGCTATTGATGCAATTTCCAATGCTCTTTCTCTTTCTAAAACTGTAAAAGATTTTCTGCTTCTGCTTGTGAATAAAAATAGGTTATCGCTTTTTATGAGTATATACGATGCATTAATCCAGCTTTACAACGAGGATATGGGGGTCACTGAGGCAGAGGTGGTGCTTGCTGTGGAAGTCAAAGATTCCTTGTTAAAAGAGATAGAGGATACTTTAAGTAGAGTGACAGGTAAAAAAGTAACAGCAAATCCAAAGATCGATAGTGCTATCATCGGCGGGTTTGTTGCTAAAGTAAAAAGCAGCCTTTATGATGCAAGTATAAAAGGGCAGCTGGATAAACTTTCGGAAAAAATGTTGGAAGTATAAATATATATACCAAGGAGTTATGCTAATGCAGATTAGAGCTGAAGAGATTAGTAAAATTATAAGGGATCAAATTCAGAATTTTGAACAGAAAGTTCAAATGGAAGAGATTGGGACTGTCCTTAGTGCTGGTGATGGTATTGCTAAGGTGTATGGCCTTGATAATGCCATGTCTGGAGAGCTTGTGGAGTTTCCAGGTGGCGTATACGGAATTGTCTTCAACCTTGAAGAGGACAATGTCGGTATTGTTGTAATGGGTGATTATGAGCATATCAAAGAAGGTGATGTGGTAAAAAGGACTGGCAGAATTGCATCCGTTCCTGTCGGTGAGGCACTTATTGGAAGGGTTGTGAACCCTCTTGGCGTTCCGATAGATGGAAAGGGGCCCCTTAATACAACTGAATATGACGTTATTGAAAAGATCGCTCCAGGTATTATTAAGAGAAAGCCTGTTCATGAGCCACTACAGACAGGTATTAAAGCAATCGACTCAATGATCCCTATTGGTAGAGGTCAAAGGGAGCTTATCATTGGTGATAGGCAGACAGGTAAAACGGCTATAGTTATAGATACAATAATCAATCAGAAAGGAAAAGGTGTCATCTGCGTATATGTTGCTATTGGTCAAAAGAGATCAACAGTAGCGAGGATAATAGATACTCTGGAGAAGCATGGGGCGATGGAGTATACGATAATAGTATCTGCTACTGCTAGTGACCCTGCACCACTCCAATTTATTGCTCCATTTGCTGGATGTACAATGGGTGAGTACTTTAGGGATAGAGGTAAACACGCACTTTTGATATATGATGATCTTTCCAAACAGGCAACTGCATACAGGCAGCTTTCGCTTCTTCTAAGAAGGCCACCCGGACGTGAAGCTTATCCTGGTGATGTTTTTTACCTGCATTCAAGGTTGCTTGAAAGGGCTGCAAAACTCAACGATGAATATGGTGCTGGTTCTCTTACGGCGCTTCCAATCATTGAAACACAGGCGGGGGACGTATCAGCGTACATCCCAACAAACGTTATTTCTATTACGGATGGTCAGATATACCTTGAGAGTGACCTGTTTTACTCTGG
>PNIN01000064.1 GCA_002878065.1 Calditerrivibrio nitroreducens | reverse complement strand
CTGGGGTGTTTCCCCCGCTATAAAATAATTTTGGTAGCATTATTAGTAATCTTTTATAGCAAAAGTTCGTATGCATTAAGAATAGTATCACTTACCCCCTCAATTACAAAGCAGCTCATCAGTTTGGGTTTTAAGGATAATATAGTGGGATGTACATCCTACTGCCCCCTTGCCAATGACAAAAAATCCAGAGCACAGATTGTTGGATCCATAATGGATATAAATGTAGAAGCCATTGTAAGATTAAAACCAGATGTCGTATTTGCCAACTCATTAACAAATATTAAAACCGTAAATAAACTCAAAAATCTTAATCTAAGAGTTGAAATAATAGATTACCACAAAAGTATTGATGATATTTTACATTCATTCATTAAAGTTGGTCAGATAACTGGAATGGTGGAAGAGGCTGGTAAAATAGTAGATATCTCTAAAAATAAATTAGAAAAGATCAAAAATAAATATAAAAAATACCAGAAAACAAAAGTTTTTTTTGTATTAGGTGTAAATCCACTATTTACAGCTCCCAATGGGACTTACATCGATGATATTATCTCAACAGTAAACGGGATTAATATTGCAAAAAAGCTGAATTTTGGAATGGTATCTAAAGAGTTTGTTTTGAAAAATGACCCTGAGGTAATCTTGATAATGGATATGGGAATTGCTTCACAAGAGGTTATAAAGGAATTCAAAAGATACCGATCCATAACTGCTGTAAAAAATAACCGGTTATACACTGTCAATGCGGATAGACTTGGAAGTCCCACTTTGCCAGACTTAATTGATCTAATCGATGAGATAGGTATTATGGTTCACGAAAGATGATGAATAAGGATCATTTTGTAGCAAAAATTTTCATTATATTTTTTTTGACTTTTTGTATTATATCACTGCAACTTTTTTACGACACCTTCCCTCTTGTGAATGATATCAACACAACCATTATAGCAGAAATACGACTCCCGAGGGCTATTCTTGGTTTATTAGCAGGTGGGGGACTTGCCCTGTGTGGTACTGTGTTGCAGGGTGTATTTAGAAATAATCTCGTGGAACCTTATACATTGGGGATTTCAGGCGGATCAGCAGTGGGGGTTGCCTTAGGTTTAATGGTAAACTTTCAAACATTTTTGGGATTCTCTTCTCTGATAATCGCAGGTTTTTTAGGTGCCCTATTTTCATTATTTATACTGTATATAGTTGCCATAAGAAACCATAAGATAGACACAAAAAATCTTCTCCTAATTGGTGTCATGATAAGCTTTATCTCTTCTTCATTGCTGATGCTTATTCTGTCGATTTCCAAAGTTGAGAATCTCCATGGTATAGTATTCTGGATTATGGGATCCCTTGGAAATGCAGAAAACAACATAAATTTCATCCTTTTTTTTATAGTCTCATCCGGATTTGTGATATTTTATCTTCTGGCAAATGACTTAAATGCGATGCAATTCGGATATGAAAAAAGTTTCACTCTGGGGGTCAACATTGATGTGGTTATAAAAATCACTATCATCACGGCTTCCTTCATTACGGCATCGATAGTATCGGTAACCGGAATGGTAGGTTTTATCGGACTCGTGGTGCCACATTTGATGCGAAAGCTATTTTATAAAGATTTTAGAATCCTTCTTCCCACATCTTTTTTGGGTGGTGGTTTTTTCTTAACGGCATCAGATTTTTTAGCATCAAAAATAATATATCCAAACGAACTGCCTGTGGGTGTCATTACTGGAATAGTTGGTGGAATATTCTTCATATACATATTCAAAAAAGAGAGAATAAGATAATGGAATTTATCAGGATAGAAAATCTTGTCTCCGGATACAAAGATCAATTTTTACTAAAAAGTATAACCCTCACACTACCAAAATCATCCTTTCTTGGCATAATAGGCCCAAATGGATCCGGTAAAACCACCCTTTTGAAAACTATAGCAGGGATATTAAAACCTTTTAGTGGTACCATTTATCTTAATCATAGAGATCTTTTTTCGTTAAATAATAAAGATAGATCCAGGAAAATAGCTTATGTGAGTCAGTTTGTGGACAACAAAGATATTAAAGTCATGGATTACGTTCTGGCAGGCAGATTACCGCATTTTAAAAAATTTCAGATCTTCGAAACCCAAAAAGATATTGAGATAAGCCACAAATTTATGAATTTTTTTGGAATAGAAAAGTTTAAAGATAGATTTATGTACGAATTAAGTGGTGGCCAGCAGCAGGTGGTGGCTATCTGTTCGGCGTTGGTTCAGGAACCTGAACTACTTCTACTCGATGAACCCACAGCCCATCTTGATCTGAATTATCAGATAAAGATTTTAGACCTTATACAGGAACTAAATACCCAGATGAATATAAGCATAATAAGCATTTTTCACGATCTCAATCTTGCATCGGAATATTGCAACTACCTGGCACTCCTGAGGGATGGGGAGTTATTTAAATTTGGTACCCCCAGAGAGGTTTTAAGATACGATATACTGGAAGAGATATACAAAACGGTAATAGTTACGGATATAAACCCGGTATCTGGAAATCCCATCGTTTTGCCAGCCTCAAAGATGTCACTCAAGAGCAGTTTGCAAGATGATTATGATGACAGAACGTAGATTGCCAGCTTTTATTATATTTTCCACGATTTTTCATATATTGTTAATCGTATACTTAAAAATCTCTTTACCTTTAGACGGTAATATTGAAAAAAACAGGATCATTTTTGTAGAATTAATAAATAAAAAAAATTCTCCATTTTCCACCAACGAAAGTATAAAAAAGAAAGTAGATACAACAAATAATAAAAAAATTTTAAAAGATATACAACCTCTTTATGCAAAAAACGAACAAAATCTGATATATAAAGATGCTGTGGAGGAGTTTACCAGACAAGAACAGATACAACCTAACAAAATAGATGAAGATAAAACAAAAACTACCATCAATCAGGAGGAACCAAAAACGATTGCAAATAATAAAGTAGAAACTACTTCAATAAACCCAAAATCTATGAATATTATAATGTCCAAAACAGAAGATATTAAAACCTATCCAGAAAATGAAGCTAAACCCTTCAATATCGAAGAGTATGAAAGATACATTTTACAGAAGATAAAAGATATGATTGAATACCCCCTCCTTGCAAGAAAAAGAGGGATAGAAGGGGATATTATGGTCAACGTCACAATAAATAGATTTGGGGAACTGAAAAAAGTAAAAATAGTTAAATCTTCCGGATATACTGTTCTGGATGATTATACAGTAAATTTAGCTGGTAAAATTAAATTCGACGTTTCACCACCACATACTATAGAATTACCATTAAAAATAAGTTATAGGTTAAATCGATGAAAGAGATAAAATCAATTGGCACTACCTCCTTTATATTACACGACACAAGATTTAAAAATGTCGAATATCTAAAAGGTCTGGTGGATATTGTGCAGCTTCTCTATTTAGAAAGCTATAAAGATTCAATGTCCCCAGAAGACTTAGATGAGATAAAACTATTGCAGCAGATCAAAACCGACATAGAGTATTTCATACACATGCCCATAGATCTAAATCTTTCCCGCAAGGCTGATTGGGTGAAACTAAACCGTTTTGCAAACGTATTAAAACAGTTAAACCCTCAACAGATAATCATTCACCCTGAAAATGATGAAACCTTTTTTGAAGAGATGGTAAATTTTATCGCAAATTACCCCAATACTCTTATAGAAAACATCAATGAAGTACACTTTTTTGATAAAATCTCCTCAAATTATGCGGATATATGCTTCGATGTGGGGCATGCAATCATTGCTGGGGTTGATATTAAGGGGTTTTTAAATAGATATAAAGATAAGATCAAAGCTTACCACCTACACGGGGTAAAAAAGAGAAAAGACCATCTGTCTGTAAGGTATATCGATTTAAAACTTTTAAAATACCTATTAGACTTCTCCATTGATCATAATGTAAAGATAATAATTGAGGTATTTGGAGAAAAAGATTTTTACGATTCGAAAGAATTTCTAAGGGGGTTTTTCAGAGATCATGATTACATTTATCACCGGTGGGATTAAAAGTGGAAAAACTAAGTTTGGTCTAAAGATAGGGCAGAAATATCAGAAAAAGGTATATATTGCCACAGCTGAGCCATTTGATGAGGAGATGAAAAAAAAGATAGATCTCCATCGGGCTGAAAGGAGTGGATGTTGGGAAACAATAGAAGATCCAATCAATCTGGATGATGCGGTAAAAAGATCTATAGAATTTGACTTTGTAATGATAGATTGCATAACCGTATGGCTCAATAATCTATTATATCATCAAAAGGATCTTAACGAATACATAGATAGATTTATCATCAGTCTAAAAGATATGAAAAATGATGTCGTCATCATATCAAACGAGATTGGTATGGGGGTTATCCCCTTAGAGAAAACCACCCGGGAATATCTAAACCTTCTTGGTATTACAAACCAGAATATAGCTGATATTTCGGATAAGGTAGTTTTTATGGTGTCAGGGTACCCACTATTTTTAAAAGGAGAGTTAAACAATGAGTTATAAATTTTTTTCCAACAAAAATTGTGAATACTATCCCTGCCATAAGATAGAAAATCAAAATTGTCTTTTTTGTTTCTGTCCCCTTTATTTTTTTGAGGACTGTGGCGGAGACTACAAGTTTATTAATAATGTAAAAGACTGCTCAGATTGTACAAAAAATCATGATGATGGCTCATATGAATTTGTCATCCAGCAGCTAAACAAAGCATTTAATAGTATAAAAAAAGATAAACTAAAAATGTTGAAGCTGGAGGAGTTATGAAGCTTGATGAGATTTTACAAAAGATCGAGCCTATTGATGAAAGCTTTAGAAAAAAAGCTATGGAGAGAAATGACAACCTGCTTATGCCATTGCGGGCAATGGGGAGGCTGCATGAAATCTCCGAACAGCTTGCCGCCATCTACCGCACATTAAAACCTAAGATGGAAAAAGGTGCCGTATTTGTGATGGCGGGGGATCATGGAGTGGTGGAAGAAGGGGTATCCTCTTTTCCTCAGGAGGTCACTGGTCTTATGTTTAATGCCTTTTTAAACGATCTGGCAACCGTTAGCGTGTTGGGAAAGCTTGAGGGGCTTGATATAATTCTTGCCGATATCGGATCTAAATTTGATCCATCTAATATCAAAAATTTTAAAAATGAGTTTGTTGCTAAAAAAGTGGTATCTGGTACCAGAAACTTTACCAGAGAACCTGCCATGACAAAAGAGGAAGCTATAAGATCGATAGAAGCAGGGATCGAGATAACGCTTAAGTATATCAAAAAGAAAAAGCTTGATGTGGTGATAACCGGAGAAATGGGGATTGGGAATACAACGCCATCGGCGGCAATTGGTGCAGTCATCACAGGCAGCAGGGTGGAGGATATGACGGGTAAAGGGGCTGGATTAAATATCGAAGGGGTAAAAAGGAAGATAGATGTGATAAAAAGAGGCATAGAAATTCACAAACCTGATCCGGAAGATCCTATCGATATCCTATCAAAGGTTGGGGGTGCTGAGATAGGTGCAATTGCAGGTATAATTCTGGCGGCGGCGTATTCAAAAATTCCAGCTATCATAGATGGTTTTATATCCACAGCTGGAGCCCTTTTAGCATACAAACTAAATTCCGATGCAAGAGGTTATATGATAGCAGGACACTGTTCGGAAGAGCCGGGACATATCAGAATGCTGAATTATCTCAACATAAAGCCGATACTCAATCTAAATATGAGGCTTGGGGAGGGTACCGGAGCAGTACTTGCCCTACCGATAGTAAAACAGGCGGCAAATATGATCTCAAATGTGGCCACGTTTGAGGAAGCAGGTATCCCCAAATGAAAGGTTTTTTGACGGCCGTATCATTTTTAACTATTTTTAAAATCAATCTTAGAGATTACGACAATAAAAAAGCTGTCTATTTTTTCCCTATGGTGGGGTTTTTCATTGCCTTGCCTGCTTATTTATTATTGAAGAGTAACTTACATTTTAAAGAATTTTTCACATTACTCTATTTTACAGTGATCACCGGAGGATTGCATCTTGATGGTCTTGCGGATACGGCGGATGCAATTTTTTCCCATAAAGGAAGAGAAAAGAAGCTGGAGATTATGAAGGATAGCAGAATAGGAGTCATGGGGGCTGTTACTCTCATCCTTGCATCCCTTTTCAAGTATGAAATTTTGAAGGATATCCACCCATCAATACTATTTTTCACTTTATCCTACTCCCGACTTGGGGCTGTAATTGTAATGTCAGCCTTACCTTACGCAAGAGAATCCGGTACCGGTTCTTTTTTCAAGATGGTGGAATTAAAAAGTTTGTACTCATTTTTTCTTTTAGTACCTTTTACGATCTTTTTCTACGAAAGTTTACTGTTTTCTATCTTTTTCAATATTGGATTTATTCTACTCTGTATAATCGTAATTTCATTCTACAAAAAGGTCATCGGTGGTTGGACTGGTGATATGGTGGGAGCTTTTATAGAGCTTTCTGAAATAATCCTGCTTTATATTTCTATTGAATTAGAAACCTATTGTTGATATTATACTTACATGAACAAATCAGCCATTTTAATCTCCCTGTTACTTTCCATTTTAATACATTTAGCTATTTTCATGATTCCGATTAAAAATGATGACAAAAGAGAAAAACTAATTGTACCTAAAATATTTATTGTTGATTTCCAATCAAAATCTGTAAGTAACGACTTTTCAGAACTAAAATCGATCGAAGAAAAAGATTTATTGGAAAAGATCAACGAATACTTGAAAAATATCAATGCTACACTAAACCCTATCAGAGACATCCCCAGAATTAATAACAGCTTTGATGAGGAAGAGTACCATACCGAATTTTTGAAAATACTAAACCGTGAGATGGATATAAGGGATTATTTAGAAGAGAAAGGTTTAAAGGGTGAATACCTTTTTAAAATAGATATCGAAGGCTCTGGAAGAGTTAGAACCGTTGAAACGATTAGAAGAGAAGGAAGTCAGGAACTTGAAGAATACGTAATAAAAAGGCTTAAATCAATAACCTTTCCACCACATGGAGAACTAATTCTAACCATAAAAGTCAATATGAGGTTTGAACTGGATTAAAGTTGCATAAATCTATTGCGATTTATACTTTTTAATATAATATATCCCAAAAGATAACGGAGGATCTTAGTGAAAAGAGTTGTTGTGGCTATGAGTGGTGGTGTTGATTCATCTGTAACCTCTTATATCTTGAAAAAGATGGGATATGATGTGGTTGGTGTAACCATCAAGATGTTTGAAAATCAGGAAAAATATTTAAAAGATGCGGAAACAGTTGCAAAAAAACTTGATATCAAATGGGAGATGATAGATAAGTCGATTGAATTTAAAGAAACCGTCATTTCTTATTTCATAAATAGCTATCGAAAAGGGCTCACCCCAAACCCATGTGCCTACTGCAATAGGAATGCTAAGTTTTTCTTCCTGTACAACGAAATGTTAAAGTATGGTGCAGATCATATTGCCACCGGTCATTACGCCAATATTGTGGAAGTGGATGGTCACAAATATATAAAAAAATCCGCAAATACCCAAAAGGATCAATCCTACTATCTTGCCCTTATAAGAAATGATCTGCTGGATAAACTACTATTTCCACTTGGGATGATGGATAAATCAGAAGTCAGAAAGATTGCATCTTCTATAGGTCTTGAGGTGGCAGAGAAAAAAGACAGCCAGGAGGTTTGTTTTTTAGAAGGGGGGGACTATAGGGACTACCTGAAAAAGATGATCGATCCAAACAAGATCAAAAAAGGGTACTTTATCTACAACGGTGAAAGGATCATGGAGCATGAGGGGATAGAGTTTTACACAGTGGGACAGAGAAGAGGCTTGGGCATAGGATATCATAAACCCCTTTACGTAAAACATATCGATCCGGTAACTTTTGACATCCACCTCACCGACGAAAATAGATCCGGTTTTAGAGGTGTCAGGCTTCACAATTGCAATTGGTTTGGTAGTCCAAAAAAGCTTTTCAGAGCCCAGGCAAGGCTGAGATATAGAATGAAAGATGCAAATCTCCTTGTGGAGATCCTTCCGGACGACAGGGCACATCTACTTTTTGACGAACCCCAGCCATTCCCGGCGCCTGGTCAGGTGGCTGCCATATACAATAAAGATATCCTTTTGGGTGGAGGATTCATTGAAGGGGTATTTTAGCAGGTTTAAAAGTGCAGTTGTGGCTTTAAGCGGTGGTGCTGACAGCAGCTTCACCCTTTACCTTGCTTCAAGATACATAGAAAGTAAAAAAATCGTTGCCATTACAGCCACGAATAGTCATGTATTCCGATATGAAATCAATCAGGCCAGATATATTGCCGAAAGGCTGAATGTCAGATGGATCGGCTTTGAAGCCCAAATGGATATAAACTTTTTTAAAAATGATGAAAATAGATGCTACTATTGTAAAAAAAGCTTTTTAGAAGAGATAAAAAAGATAAAAGAAGAATTGGGGTATGAAGTAATATTTGATGGAAGCAACATCGATGATCTATCAGAAGTGCGGCCTGGTAGAAGAGCCATTGAAGAATATGGTGTAATTTCCCCCTTGATCGATCTGTCTCTTGGAAAAAATGATGTATTGAAGGGCTTAAACGATTCACCTTTAAAAGATCTTCATTTCACAACAGAATCCTGCAAAGCCACAAGGCTTGTGAATATACCTATCGATAATGATATAATGCAAAAAATAGAAGATATGGAAGATATCCTTAGGCAAAAAATCCCCGGATTGCGGATCAGGTATAACGGGAAAAATTTCTATTATGAAATCAAAAAACCACCATATAATATCTGAAGATCAGTTTAGATTGGTGGAAGATCTATTAGGGGGGTATGGCATAGAGCCACCCCCTAAATATTCTGATTAGATCTTTTTCAATGCATCCTTAGCAGCAAACATATAGGTGTTATCCGAAGGTTTTGCAGCAAGTTCTGGATGTGTACAGTACTGATAGTTTAATATATCTTCAATGGTGGCTCCCATCTGAATGGCAAACGATATAAAATCGACGTTTGATGCGGTGCAGTGCCCTTTTCTTAAAACAGAACCCCCGATTATTTTCCCGGTTTTTCTGTCAAAAACAAGTTTTGTCTTGATGGTGGATACGCCATCCATCATCGGATACATATCCATCACCTCGGATTCCCCCAGAACCGCATCGATACCATCCGCCAGGGCAGCTTTATAAATTAAACCTGCAGATCCAAAACTGTATTCAAAAGCAGTGGAAACATTTGCATTTATAACACCTGAAAACTTAGATCTCTTCCCTAAAATATTCTTTGCCACATATTTACCCATAAAAACTGCGTTGGTGCCAAACTCTCCCCTTATAGGTTTACCTGTGATAAACGATTTCTTTTCGGCACAATCTCCTGCAGCATAAACATCTGGGGCATTGGTCATAAGATAGTCATCCGTAATAATACCATATTTAGAAGTGGCTATCCCTGCTTTTACTGCAAGATCGGTATTTGGCAACACCCCCACCGCAACAATAACAAAATCGGTTTCTATAAACCTGCCGTCACTTAAGACAACCCTTTTTACAACCTTATCCCCTTCAAACCTTACAACTTTTGTTCCAGTTACAACATTTATACCATTTTTAATGATAGAATCTTCGATCTCCTTTGCAAAATCATCATCCATTGTGGCAAGAAGAATATGTGGCAGCATCTCAACGATAGACACATCAAGCCCTATCTTTTTTAAAACGACCGCCACTTCAACACCTATATATCCACCACCTACCACCACACATCTTTTGGAAACTTTTGCAAGTCCCCGTATTGTTTCCATATCAGATTTTGACCTTACTGTGAGGATATTACCCAGATCTACCCCTTCAATATCAGGGATGAAAGGTCTTGATCCCGTAGCCAGCAGTAAATGATCATAGTGTAAAATATGATCCTTATCGGTGTAGATTACTCTATTTGCAGTATCTATCTCTGTGGCTTTATCGATGATCAATTTCGCTCCAAAATCTAAAACGAGACTATTAGGAATACAGAATTTTTCCACAGGTTTTTTGTCAATAATACCGTAAGGGACAGCACATCGATTTGCATTGATCTCCTCATCTTTAACAAGGGTGATATCATATTCTTTTTTTGAAGCATAAAGAGAATGTACAAGTGCCCTTCCGGCGGGCCCACCACCTACGATAACTACCTTTTCCATTACTACCTCCTTCTTTTTCTCAAAGCTAATTTATTATTAATCCATCGGAAATTTTAATAATCTTTTTTGCATAAGATGCTGTGGCAGGATCATGGGTTACAAGAATAATTGTTTTACCCTGATCATTTAATTTTGAAATATAATCCATAATATTTTTTGCCGTTTCGCTGTCAAGCTGTCCGGTTGGCTCATCAGCCAAAATCATTTCAGGGTCATTTATCAATGCCCTTGCTATTGCAACCCTCTGTTGCTGTCCACCAGAAAGCTGATTTGGTTTATTATTTCTCTTTTCATATAAACCAAGCTGGTTTAACAGATCTTTAGCCTTACCTGTGTATTTTGCCAGATCTTTTCCGGAATAGTATATGGGTAACAACACATTTTCCAGAACAGTAGAATATGGTATCAGATAAAAACTTTGAAAGATAAATCCCACAAATTGATTTCTCAGCCTGGACAGTGAATTATCATCCTCTTTTGAAATATCTTTACCATTGAGGAAATAACTGCCATCTGTGGGGGTATCAAGCATCCCTATGATATTCATAAGAGTAGTTTTCCCGGATCCTGATTGCCCCATTAAGGCTATAAACTCACCTTTTTCTATTGAAAGGGTAATACCCTTTAAAACTTTTGTGGTATTACCTCCAACGATGTACTCTTTTTTTATATTCTCAAGCTTTACTAAGGGCATCTCTAACTCTTACTCAACCTTTTCTGACTAACCTGCTTCTTTCCGGAGAAATCAGGTGGTAGGATAAGTTTGACAGCCACCTCATCCCCCTCTTTAAGACCTGATAAAATTTCAGACCTATTTTCCCCACGGATCCCCACTTTTACTAAAACTCGTTCAACTTTATTTTTAGCCCTGTCAACCACCTTATACACGACCTGTTCTCCAGATTCAAACTTAATGGCACCATTTTTGACTGTCAATACGTTTTTCTTTTCAGATACCTTAATTTTAACATGGGTGGTCATCTCCGGACGTAATAATTTCGCATCTTCCAGCGAAATGGGCACGATACCGAGATAGTAAACGATGCTGTCTTTAACGATAGGTTCGTAGTAGATTTTCGATAAAACCCCTTCAAATCTTTTATCTCCGTAGGTGTCCACCGTATACTCCACGCTATCACCTATTTTGACTTTACCAATATCTGTTTCGTCTATGTAGATCCACATCTCAAGCATATTTGGATTAAAAACTGTTATAAGGTTTGCCACCTGCAATCCCGCAACGATAGTCTCCCCTTCATCCGCATTCACCTGTGTCACTATTCCATCAATGGGGGAATATATCTTTGTGTAGCTCAACCTTACCTGAGTTTCTTTTAAACTATTTTTGGCATTATCTAATTTAATGTTAAGACTCTCCAAAGTAAGGTTATGCTCCTTGTTCAACTTCTCAAGGGCTATTTCGGAACTCTTTAAATTGTTGTAAGCCACATCCATATCGGTTTTTGCCCTATCGAGCTGTTCCGTGGTTGAAAAACCTTTGTCAAATAGCATTTTTTCCCTTTCGTAACTACTTTTGGCAAATAGGTATTTGGATCTGTTGATCTCAATATCTTTCTGAAGGGAACTTTTTTTAACCGGATAAAGGTCATTCTCCTGCTTTATTTCATTTTGAATGCTCCTGATACTGTCTTGTAGAGAAGCCATCTGGGCAACTATTTCACGATCATCGATATCCGCCACCAACTGCCCTTTTTTAACCGGATCCCCCACCTTTACCTTTAGCATCCTTATGGTACCTGTGGCCCTTGCACCTATACTTATTTGAGCCCCCACCTGTGCCTTTATAATCCCGGTTTCCTGTAGAAAACCGCTTACATTGCCCATTTTTACAATATCGGTATCTATAATCTCCACATCTTTCTTTTTCCCCTTATAAATGTATATGCCAATGCCCACACCAATGAGTAACAATACAATGACAAATATTATAATTTTCTTCATATATTTCCACCTGTAATGTATTCTAAGTTTAGATAGCTCTGAGTGATACTATTGAAAAGATTAATGAGATCGATCTTTGCCGACGTTAATTCATCTTTTGCCTTCAATAGCTCTATAAGGTTTGCTCTACCCAGCTCATACGCCTCGGACGTAAGTGTAAAATTTTGCTCCGCCACTTTCACAAGCTCCTTCAGATATACAAGGTTTTCTTTTGCTGATAAAAGCTTATTATAATACACTGCAATATCTCGTTTTGAATCATTTACAAATTTTCGTTTTTGATCCAGAGTGTTATAGTAGATTAATTTCTGTTTCTCGTAGTCATTTTTATCCTTAAATCCATTGAAAAGATTCCAGCTTAGAGATACCCCAAAAGAACTGGAATTGGTATCAGATTCCATTCCACCTTTCTTTGCATCTTCCCTTGAGATTGCACCGAAAAGGTCAACCGTCGGCATAAAAGAGGATTTGCTTTGTTTTAGCTGAGCTTCGGAGGATTTGATCTTCGATTCATAACCTGCAAGTTCAGGGTTTTTCTCAATGAATTTAGATAAATAGTAATCCCTCTCTTTTAAATCAAGCTCATAAAAATCTGAAGTGAGTTCCGTATTGATATCGTATACCTCTTCGGTGTAGTAGCTTAGAATAGTCAAGGAGTTAAGCAGGTTACTCTTTTGCTCAATTTTTTTGGACTCATACTTTTTTACATCAGTCAAACTTTTCAACACATCTATTGATAGAGCTCTGCCTGCTTCAAACTTGGTTTTGGTGAATTCATAAGTTTTTACAGCACTTTTATAGAGATCGTCGTAAAACAGATAGATCTTCTTGTACATCAAAGCATCATAATAGGCAGATTTTATATTCTTAGCCACAAGGTTTCTGGTGGAATATAATGCTGTCTCCTTTACTTTTAGATTAAACCTCGAAATATCAAGCTTATTCATTGAATAAAATCCAGAAAAGAGATTGTAGGTCAGTCTTAGCTCATTATTGAAAGTCCTCATATTTGGGGAATCATCAGGATTTATATGGCTATAAGATGATGAAAATAACAATTTAGGCATAAAATCCCCTCTGGCACTATCGATATCGAACTTTTGCACATCCACTTCTCTATTCGATATCGCTATGTCAGGAAAATTTTTTAGCCCCTTTTCAACAGCTTCTTCCACCGACAAAGCGAAAGCTATTTTAAAAAACAGGATAAAGATTAAAACTATTACCTTTTTCATATTTCACCACTTACATAAGATTTAAAAAAACAACTATATTTCATATCATACCTTAAAGCTGTAGTGAGTCTTCTGTCTCAAATATGTAGCTTCAACTTTAAATGTTTTCTCACAGTACTTACAATATTTTTCCATTAGTTCGTAAGAATTATTCTCCTCACTTATGTGGGAAAAAAGTATTTTTTTAAGCCTACTGTCATAGATCTCGTGCAGCGTTTTTATGGCATCTTTATTGGATAGATGCCCTTTTTTGGAGAGTATCCTCTTTTTAAGATGTTGTGGATATTTACCATTTACCAACATCTCCTCTTCGTAATTGGCCTCAAGAAAAAGGATATCCGAACCGGTTATAATTTCCGATATATTTCTGCTTACCTCCCCCGTATCTGTCACAAAAGAGATTAGAAAATTATCAAAATTAAATTTAAATCCAAAAATGTCAGCACTGTCATGACTCAACCTGAATGGATACACCTGCCATCCATTGAAAACGAATAGGTGATCCGGCTCTATAATTTTTATATTATCGGTATCATACCCGAGCTTATAAAGATACTTTGCCGTATCAAAACCACAGAATATATCCCCATCGAAAATCGACTGAAAATATTTTAATCCTTTGATATGATCCACATGCTCATGGCTTAAAAATAGACTAACCTTTTTATTCTGCAGCTTATTCTGGTAGCAGTGTAAATTTTTTTTATTGACACCCACATCAACAAAAACTGCAGATCTATCATCTGTTATCATATAGCAATTTCCACTGCTTCCGGAGGCCAATACATCGATTTCAAGCATTCTTTTATAATATATCCTATTTAGAAAAAGGTAAAGGGAAAAATCTGATTGACATATTATCTATTTACTTTATATTAGTTTCTGATTGACTCATCAGTCCTAACTATATAATAGCTTTATGAGGAAAAGATGGCGAAGAATTTGTACCCAGATAAGAAAAAACTTTTGATGGAAGCAGCTGTTGAGGTTTTTTCGGAAAAAGGTTTCTGGCAAACAAAAATTTCAGATATCGTTAAAAAAGCCGATTTAGCCCAGGGTACATTCTACAATTACTTCAAAAATAAGGAATCGATCTTTAAAGAGATATTGTTGAAGCTACATCAGGAGTTTATGGATGAAATAGAAGAGATGTTTGAACATAATACACACAACGTATGTGATAAATTTGTATCAAAGATGATAGATAGTTTTATATGTAAAAAGAAGATTATCAAGATCTTTCTCTTTGAAGTTTTAAGTCTTGGGGATGAATTTATTGAACTATATTACTATTTTAAAGAAAAGAGTGAATTTTATTCTGGGAAGGCATTGATGATAGATTTTCCGATGATGGAAGAATCACAGCGACAGAGAAAGGCTTTTATACTATCTGCTTTTTTGAGATCTTTTCTTGAAATGCATATTTTAAAAGAAAATAGAAATTACTACGAAACCAAAAGTCTCATTGAACCATATATAAAAGAGATACTGAGGTGAATATGAAAAAAGCCATTTTTATGCTGCTGTTACCCACGGTCTTATGGGCTGTTGATACATATAACATGTATGATATTTTAAAGATCGGGATGAAGAATAACCTGTTGCTAAAATCTCAGGAACATATCATCAATAGCAAGATATATCTATTGGATTCAGCGAAATCTGATAATTACCCATCTATTGTGGCAGACTACACCTATACACTCATGGATGATAAAAAAGAGCTTTCCATGAAAACAGTAGGTGGTACAATGAAATTCACTCAGGTGGAGCAGAATTATAGCAATTTCAATATAGGAATCCAATACAATCTTTACACAGGTGGTTTGATTTCAGCGTTGGTTGATATTTCTAAAAAAACAGTTGATATCAATAAGGTTGATTATCAGGAACTATCAAATGAGATAAAATACAATATTAAGAATGCATACATCACAATACTTGAGCTTTACTCCATAAAAGATCTGTACAAAGCAGAGATAGATTCTTTAACTGCCCATGCAAAGGATGTGGAATTGCTATACAATCAGGGTCTTGCGGCAAAAATCGACATCCTTCATACCTCTGTAAAAGTGAGAGATGTGGAGAAGAAGATTTTTGAGATCGATAATAACATAAAAATCGCCAAATATAACCTAAAAATGCTTGTGGGTGAGGATCCAGATGATAATTATGAGATATCCGACCTGAAAGAAGACTTTTTAAACACACAATTGAACGAAAACGATATAATCTCAAACGCTTATAAGAATAGACCTCTAATACAGAAATTAGAGATGGAGCTTTCAAATCTTAAAAAAAGTGTGGAGCTGGAAAAAAGTAGTTACCTGCCAAAAGCTTTCCTCTACGGTGGCTACAATTACAATGACTCCAATGATGCAGTGGATCCAAAAGGTGGTTTTCTAGTTCAGGCTGGATTAAAGTTTAATTTGGAATGGAATAAACCATTTAAAAAGATAGGTGCAAAAAAAGAAGAGATTTTTGCTTTTGAAAATAGGATAAGAGATACAAAATTGAAATTAAAAGTCTCCGTTCAGAAAAGCATAGAAGATTTCTACACCGCCAGGAAAACTTATGAAGTGGCCCAAACCCAATTAAAAGAAGCAGAAGAGTATTACAGGGTTACAGAACTTAAGTACAAAAATGGCTTAGCATCAAACACGGATCTACTGGATGCAGAAGCGATGTTTACTTCGGCAAAAGTATCTTTGAAAAAAGCTTATTACAACGTAATCAGGTCATTTTATAGAATTGAATTAGAGTCCGGTTCGGAGGTAAGAGAATGGGTAAGAAAATAAAAATAGCTATTGTATTGCTAGGTGTAGGTTTCATAATATTTGTGGTAATAGCCACATGGTGGATCAAAATAAGAATGGAGTATGCATCCACGGATGCTTTCTTCATAAAATCTGATACCATATCCAATGTGGGGTTTAAAAGGGTTTCTGGTAAGGTGATAAAGCTAAACTTTAAAGAAGGGGATAGAGTAAAAAAGGGGGATATCCTGGCGGTGATAGATGACAGTGATTACCGTATAAAGGCAGAACAATTAAAGTATGAAATACAATCCCTTGAACAACAGGCTCAATCCCTTGATGATAAAAGATCAAAAACATCATCCGATATCTTAACCTCCACAAAGATGCAAACGGATAAAGTTGCCGCCCTCAAGTATGAATTGGCCTCTTCCCAAAAGTCTATTGAAGAGATAGAGATACTGATTGCTCAATCCCAGAAGGATATGGAGAGGTATAAGGTGCTATACGAAAAGAATGCTATTCCAAAAAAGAGCTATGAAGATATAGCAAACAATCTTGATACACTGAAAAAGAAAAAGGAATCTTTACAGCTAAAAATCGACGCTTTGGGTAAGCAGATCGATATTGCCGAAAATGAAAAGAATTTGATCAAAAATAATAGGTATATTATATCAGAAATTTCAAAAAATAAGAGCTCCATTGCTGAGAAGATTAATAGCCTTAAAAAGCAACTGGATGATTTAAATAACATGATCGAGGATTGCAAACTTTATGCCCCTTTTGATGGGGTGGTGGGTATGAAATATGTGGATGTGGGTACAGTTGTTTCAAGTGGAAATTTTATCTATTCGATTGTGGGGGATAAAAATCTTTATGGCTATGTATTGCTGGAAGAGGGTAAGTTAAAAGGTGTTGATGTGGGTGATAAAGCAACATTCATAGTTGATGCTTACCCAAAAGAACGTTTTGAAGGTGAAGTGGAAGCTATTTATCCAGCTTCTGCAGCCACTTATGCCCTTGTTCCCAGAGATATTTCCGCAGGTGAATTCACAAAGGTTGCCCAGAGGATACCTATCAGAATAAAAATAACTGGTGGTAAATTAGAACTATTAAGAGTGGGTATGGGTGGAGAAATAAAGATAAAAAGATAAAAAGATAATATTGGGCATTTTAATATAACTTTGGAGAAAAATAAGTGGTGGACAATTTAGATTACAGCCAGCCATTGTACAAACAGATACCCCTGATTGGTAGACTCTTAATTGTTTTTATCGTCATGACAGGTACGTTTATGGCAATCCTTGATACAACTATTGTGGATGTCGTAGTACCCAAGATGATGGCACCATTGAATACAGATCTCTACGGTATTCAATGGGTTATAACTGCCTACATGATGTCCGCCGCCACCTCCCTTTTGTTGATTGAATCTCTTGACAAAATTTTAGGATTAAAAAAGCTATTCCTCACGGGGATAACCGTCTTTACGATATCAAGCGCTTTGTGTGGTATTGCGGAGGACCTACCCACCATGATCATCTCAAGGGTTATACAGGGCACCGGAGAAGCCTTCATAGTGGCGTCTGCCCAAACCATAATGTTTTCCATCTTCCCTCCTGAAAAAAAAGGGGTTGCTATGGGGATATACGGTATGGGGGTAAGTTTTGCGCCAGCTTTGGGGCCAACCCTTGGTGGATGGTTGACAGAGCATCTCAGCTGGAGAGCAATTTTTTACGTAAACCTCCCTGTTGGAATGATGGTTATTGTTTTAGGGCTATTGCTTCTTCCAAAATTTAAACAGGAAAAAGTAAAATTTAGCTTTAATTTTATAAGTTATACACTGCTTGCCATATTTACCATATCCCTTCTGATAATGCTATCAAAAGGTCAGCAAAAAGGTTGGTGGCAATCGGACTATATCGTCTTACTTTTATTGATTGCCATTGGTGCACTTATCTTATACGTAATTTCAGAGCTTGCATCAAAGCATCCATTAGTAGACTTCTCCATATTTAAAGTACCGCAGTACCGATATGCAATGATGATATACTTTTTTACTTTGGGACTTTCCATATACCAGCTTTTCTACCTGATACCGCTATACTACGAAAATTTAAGACAGTTCACCACTCTTCAAACTGGTTTACATATGCTTGCATTTGCTGTATTTATAGGATTGACTTCTCCTGTGGCAGGATTTTTGGCTGATAAAATTGGTGAAAAAAATGTATTATTATTCAACGCCTGTCTTTATATAACCACATCTGTATTCCTCATCCCAAATCTAAATTATTATACCCCTTCTGTTCAGACGATGCTTTTAACCGTTCCTTTGGGTTTTTCTCTTGGTTCTTTTTTTGCCCCTATTACCACTATGGCAATGAGACATCTTGGCCCCAAAACAAGCCTCGGGGTAAGCCTGATGCATTACATAAGATTTATGGGGGGATCTTTTGGTACAGCAATAGCCACCAATACATTGCAGTCAAAATTTAGCTTTCATTTCGATGAGATCTCTGTAATGCAGAATAATCAATTTCTTCATCATTATGTAGAGCAATTGAAACCATATTTATCCAAAATTTTCCCCGGTTCTATAGCAGAAATGAAAGCTGGGCTCCTTATAGCCAAAGCCCAGTCTACAATGGCATTAAGTCATGCTTTTCAGGACGTTTTCAGACATGCAGGGTACTACGGAATATTGGGTCTTTCCTTTTTATTTTTTATCTTTTGGCACGATAAGAAAACAAGTAAAAAAACTATTTAAACAGATCAGGGGGCCTACTTCATATTTCTACCACCAGATCTTGACCATACCGGTATGCCATGGATATCTCTTAATATTAAAAGATCTTTTCCATTTTTTATCTCAGCAGCGATCATTGATTGTACACCATTTATCATCACAGGACTGCCTTTAACCTCCAGCTTGTCCCCTAACTCAATAACAAAGTCAAGTCTTTCGATATACCATACTGGCCCCAATATTACCCGAATAATCCCTTTATCTGTTTTTAGATCCAGATACACGCCATTGGACATCATTTTATGTGGTGAGGTGGTATCTATCTTCTCTACTACACCATAGATAGTTTCTATCTTATTGGGATCAAACATTCTATTAAATGGGCTGTTCATTCCCCAACCACCACTACCTTTAAAACCTTGCCATTGGGCGAATAATTCACCTGAAAAAAGGGTAAAGAGTATCGTAATTATTAGTAATTTATATCTTCCCTTCATATATTGCCTCCAGAAAGTATTTTATATCTTTTTATCAAAAAATATGCCGATTAGCAAGTGTATATCCGGCAATCAGTTATAAATTAAGAATCCTAAATGTGTGAAAATAATGCACATATTGGTAAATAAAGGTTATCTTCTTTCATTGAAATCCAAAACTATGACAAAAGGGTCTATCTTATCCACAAAGATAGCAAAGCCGTGAAGTGTCATAATCTTTTTGCAAATTGCAAGTCCAAGTCCAGAACCTTTGGAGGAAGTAGTGTAAAAAGGTGTAAATAGCTTTTCTTTATCAATTTCCTTGTTATCATTCTGATTTATTATTTTAATCATTTTGTCATTTAGCTTTATTTCTATTTTACTGGACTGTTTTGAATACCTGATGGCATTGATAAAAAGATTGAGTAAGACTTGCAGTATCTTATCCTGATCTGCCGAGATTTCAAAATCTTCTCCTGTTATTTCAAATGTAAGATTTTTCTTTTCAGCGTCATACTTTACAAGATCCACACATCTATCTATCAGTTTTTTTATAGAAAAATTTGATCTTTTAATATCAATTGGTCTACCAAATTGATTGAAGTCATCCACGATCAGTTTCAACCTATCCAATTCATCTAACAACCTGTCCATGTAATCTTTGAGCTCCTCATCTTTTATATTGTCGTAAACATAATTTGAAAAACCCTGTATGGAGCTGAGAGGATTTTTTATTTCATGGGCTAAGATATTTGCAAAGTTTGCTATCTCTTCCATCTGCTTTGATCTTGTAAGCTCCATCGACATTATTTCGTACCGTTTTATCATGATTCGAATAAAGATTAAAAGTAGGATTACAAAGATAATAGAAATAAATATGATAAAGATATCTTTTTGTGCAGAGCTTACGAAATGATTGAATTCAGATTTGGATAACACTACTGTTGCATAGTAAAGTGGGGCAAAGTTGGATGATAATTTATTTTTTAGTTTTGGATCGATCATATCCTCAGGGTTTAACAATCTGTTGATCACTATTTCTTTATCGGTCTCGTAAAAACTTTTTTTTGAATCTATTTTTATATCTATGTTTTTTATATTAGTTGACTTGTATATTACTTCATCTTCGGTGAAGATTATGATCCCTAAGATATTTTCATTCTTTGCCAATTCTTCCGCAAGCTGAACCACGCTGATGCTTCTTATACTTCCAAAATATTTTGGCGCCCCTTCAAGGACTTTAAGACTGAGCTCCCCCTGTGCCACCAGGCTTTTTTTATGGGTTTTCACATTAACATTGTACTTTTTTATCTCATAATACCCCAATATTAAAAGCAAAATTACCGAAATTACGATTAGTATATTGACAGAGGTTATAAGCTTTTTCATATGACTATTTTATTTGAAAAAATTGAATAGGCAAGGAAAATATAAAACTACTTTGCTATATATAAAAAATTAAATTTATTCTAAATAAAGTATTAGCCATCCAGCAGATTTTACCCCCGTGTGCACTTCAGAGTTTATGACCTTCGCATCAATGGAGGAAGAGTTTGCCAAAGCTAATTGCAAATTAGTGGGGCTGTCAGTGGATGGCTTATACAGTCATATTGCCTGACTGAGGAATATCAAAGAAAAGATTGAATATAAAGGGATGAAAAATGTTCAGGTTTTTATAGATCCAAATGGAATAATAAGAACAATTCTGTACTATCCATTGAGCTGTGGGAGAAATTTTGATGAATTATACAGAACTCTAATAGCTCTTCAAACTGCAGACGCTTATGGAGTCGCTACACCAGCTGACTGGAGACCTGGTGATGATGTAATCGTTCCACCAGCGGGTTCATGTGGAACTGCCAAAGAGAGAATGGAAGGTAAAGATAATCTTACATGTTATTATTGGTATTTTTGCACAAAGAAACTTTCCAAAGAGGAAATACTTGAAAAAATCATTAAAAAGTAATAAA
>PNIN01000034.1 GCA_002878065.1 Calditerrivibrio nitroreducens | reverse complement strand
CAAAAGGCAGGCAGACACCAGTTACAGCCAAACCCCAGACCGTGCCAGATTTCCCAGTGGCAGTGAAGTAGGAGCTTGAGGATAAATCGAAGGAATGAAGCTCAAGGCAGGCATGGTTGTTTTATCTGCCTGTGTTACTGGAGTTGGAAAAGAGGTTGAAGGAGAAGGAGTTGTAAACTTTGCAAGGGCATTTCAGCAGGCAGGAGCAAAGGCTGTGATAGTGAGTCTCTGGGAAGTGGCATCTGAGCCAGCAGTGGAATATATGAAGACATTATATAGCCATCTGAAATCAGGCAAAAGCAGAGCCGAGGCAATGAAGCTGACAAGGACAGAAAACTAAGTGTTATCATATCTTTACTCTATTTTCTCATTTCTCAAATTAACTGATAATTCACATTAAGATAGATAATTATTGATAAATACCAGCGTAATAGACCTGTCCAAGAGCTATAGAAGCATCGTTTGGGGGTAGAATATGGTGGTGGAGGGGAGTAAAACTGTTTTCTTTTAGTAAATCTTCTGCTAATTTTAAAAGTAAGATATTTTGAAATACACCTCCGGAGAATAGCACAGTATCGATTCCTGTTTCCTCCCTTATTATCTTACAGCAATCAAGTATTATGTGGGCAACAGTTTTGTGAAATTTGAAAGATATATCTTCTGGGGAAATCTTTTTAAAATAATCTAAAATTACTGATTCTATGACTTTTGAGATATCAATTACGTTGTCCTCTATTTTGTAAGGGTATTTGTCTATGTGCCAAAATTTTGCTATAGATTCAAGGGCTATGGCGGCGTGGCCCTCAAATTCGTTTGCTTTTACACCTGTTAATATAGATCCAATAGCTTCAAACAACCTTCCCATACTTGATGTTAACGGTGAATTTATTGAATTATATATAATCGATTTTATTAATGGAGTCTCACCTTTTGAATCGAAAGCAGTTTCAAGCTTTTCTATAATGTTTTCATCCATTCCAATTTGTAGCAGATATCCAATCAGCATCCGATAAGGGGATCTGGCGGCGGCATCTCCACCAGGTTGTCTAAAATACTTTAGATGAAACCTTCTATTTACCTCACCTTTTTTATAGAATATCTCTCCACCCCATATTGCCCCATCCTCTCCCAATCCAGTCCCATCAAAAATCACACCGATAATGTTATCAGCTTTCCTGTGTTCCGACATTATGGAGAAAAGATGTGCCTTATGGTGCTGTAATTTTATTACCTTTATCCCCTTTTTTCCCGCATACCTTTCTGCAAATATAGTTGAATAGTAGTCTGGGTGAAGGTCTGTGATTATCTTTTTGACATCTATTTCAAAGAGATTTATCAATTTTTCAAACGTTTCTTCATAGAATTCTGCTGATTCTACGTTATCTAAGTCTCCTATATACTGACTTACGATTGTATATTTTCCTTTGGTAAATGCGATGTGACTTTTTAACCCTGCCCCTGCTCCATAATAAGATTCTTTGTAATATAAGCCTGTAACTATAGGTATAGGGGCAAGCCCCCTCGAAACCCTGATGGGGTAGGGTTTACCTTCAAAAACTGTAAAAACGGAATCATCCACCCGTGTGTGTATGGGTCTGTTGTGATGAAGAAAGTATCTGGTGAATTTACCTAACTTATTTTCTGCATCTTTTTCGTCTATGACAATCGGCTCATCCTTTTCATTTGCACTTGTGGCTATTATAAATTTGGTTTTTAAAAAATAAAATAGTAGCTGATGTAGAGGTGTATAAGCTTTCATAAACCCTATTTTTTTATTTAAAGGGGATATAAGATCTGGTAGTATGTCGTCAATCTCTGTTATCACTATTGGAGCGGCAGGGGAGTCGAAGAACGAGATTAGATCATCATTTAGGTAATTTTTGATGGTTTCAGCATCCTTCACCATTACCGCAAAAGGTTTTGCCTTACGTTTTTTTAATCTTCTTAATCTATTTATCGCTTCCTCATTTCTGGCATCGCAGATTAGGTGGTATCCCCCCAGCCCTTTGATTGCCACAACCTCTCCGCTGTCTATCAAAGAGGCACACCTTTTTATGGCTTCTACACCTTTTAAATTTAAATCACTCAGGTAAACAAAAGGTCCACAGATTTCACAGCAGTTTGGCTGTGCGTGGAATCTTCGATCTGTCTCATTCAGGTATTCTTTTTTACAATCAGGACACATTGTAAAATCTGCCATTGTGGTTTTATCCCTGTCGTAGGGGATATTTTTTATAATCGAATACCTTGGGCCGCAGTTTGTACAATTTATGAAGGGGTAGAGGTATCTTCTGTTTAAAGGATCAAACAATTCTGATATACAATCTTTGCATATTGATAGATCTGATGGGATTAGGGTGATACCTTTTTCAGGGGTGGATTTTTCAATTGTAAAATCTTTTAAATTAAGATCTTCCGTTTTTTCAACGGTGATGTCTAAAATTCTGCTATTTTTAGGGGCTTCATCTTTGAGTCTTTTTATAAATTCTTCCATCTCTTGACTGCTGCATTCAAGGTGAATTATAACGCCATAGGTGCTATTTTTCACATGTCCTTTCATTTTCATTGACACTGCAAGGGTATAAACAAATGGTCTGAATCCAACTCCCTGAACTATTCCATCAACGGTTATCTGATATGCCATAAATTATCTTCTTCTGTTTAACCACCATTGGGGATTGATGTGCTGTAAAAACTGTTCCGTTTCAACACCATTTATCTTATGAAATAGTGGTGCTTCGATGGCCATTTCAGCTCCGGCACCTTTTCTATATTCCATAAATGCCAGTCTACCTTTTTTATTTAGATCTGGATAGAGTATTTTTAATCTTTTAGGTTCTATGAAATAATCTTTTGTATGCTGGAAAAGCTCCGATAATCTGTCAGCTATAAATGATAGATAGAGATATCCTCCCGTTTTGAGATAGCTTTTGCTAAATCTAAATATATCTTCTATCGTCAGGCTAAAAGTAAATCTTGCAAGCTTTTTCTGATCCGAATTGGAAA
This sequence comes from Calditerrivibrio nitroreducens, assembly GCA_002878065.1. GTDB lineage: Bacteria > Chrysiogenota > Deferribacteres > Deferribacterales > Calditerrivibrionaceae > Calditerrivibrio > Calditerrivibrio nitroreducens_A. Next base: position 19,145 of record PNIN01000034.1, on the reverse strand, counting down.
TGTATCCGGTGTCCCCTTTTCTATAAGGTGGGTTTGAGATTATCATATCGACGTTTTCTCCGGGTTTAAATTCATTTACATCGATATTTATCGGGACGATGATGTCTTGAAGTTTATTTAATTCAATTGTTTTACATAATAATTCGTAAGACTCTTTCTGAATCTCAACGGCGTAAATTTTTTCTATCTTAAAAAATTTTGCTAATAGTACCGAGATTATACCGGTGCCTGCCCCTATTTCAATGACCTTTTTATATATGGTGTCTTTTACAAAACCTGCCAGCAATATAGAATCTGTGGTAAATCTGAATCCATTTTTTGGTTGGTATATCTTGATATCTGGTAGTATGATGCTGTCTAAGGTAAAACTTTCACTCATATTACGAGGAAATAGCTAATCTCTCTTCTTTCATGAGGGAGGCGTTTATTAGATTTTTTGTGTATTGAGACTTAGGGTTATTGAAAATTTCAAAATTAGTTCCCTGCTCCACAAGATCACCTTTTTTCAATACCATAATTTCATCACAGATAAATTTCACTACGGCAAGATCATGGGCTATTAATACTATTGTTTTCCCCTCATTCTTGAGTATTTTAAGAAGATTTAGAATCTGGGCGGCAAGTGAAACATCGAGGGCGCTTATCGGCTCATCAGCAATTATTATCTCCGGATCAAGTATAAGAGCCCTTGCTATCGATATTCGCTGCCGCTGACCACCAGAAAATTGATGTGGATATCTATGGACGTGCTCCTCCTCAAGCCCCACTTTTTTAATCGTATGATTGATTATTTCTGAAATTTTAGTTTTATTCTTTGTGATCTGCTCTTTTAAAATATCTGAAAAAGATGAGTGAATTGTTAACCTTGGATTCAGGCTGGAGTAGGGATCCTGAAAGACCATCTGAACATTTCTTCGGTATTCCCGATAAATCTTCTTATCTGAAATGCCTACTCCTTTGTATCTTACCTCTCCACTATCCGGTTTTATGATATCCGCCAATATCCTGGCAAGTGTGGTTTTGCCGCTGCCGGATTCCCCCACAATACCAAGGCAGACACCTTTTTTGAGGGATAAAGATATATTATTCAGAGCATAGACGTATTCTTTGGAACTTTTTAGAAAAGTATCAAAAAGTTTAAACCGTTTTGTTATGTTGTCCGCCTGAAGAAGTAACATGTTCTATTTCTTCGGGATGGTTTTAATCACCACAGAGTTGTTTGTGAGGATTTCTTTTAACACTCTTAAAATATCTTCATCTGTGGTTTTATTTATATTTTCTATGAAATTTTTATAATAATTTTCCATTCCGAGCGTATAGGAGTAGCCGATATCCTCTGCTTCCGCTGATGCCTTTTCTCTTCTAAAGATTATGGTGCTTTTTAATCTATTTCTGGCAGATTCCAATTCGGTTTTTGGGATACCATTGTTTAATATATTTGAAAATATACTCATTATTTCCCTGTCGACTTTTGTATCTTTACCAGGCTCGCAGGTGTAAAATACCAAAAAAGTGCCCCCATACTTCAAGCCGGAGTATCCACCAAATACAGAGTTTACAAGACCTTTTTCATTTTTCAAGGTTTTGTTTAAGATGGACATCTCTCCGCCGGATAAGATCTCTTCCAGCAGATCCAGAGCGTAAATATCCTTTTCATTGATTTTTGGAGCCGGATAGGCAATAAGACCATATACCTGATTTACATCTTTTTTGAAAAATTTTTCCACAGGCTCTGGCAGTGTCATCTGTTCAAAAACTATATGTTCTCCATAAGGGATATCTCTTTTTTTGCTGAAATACTTTTCCGCAAGTGCAAAAGCTTTACTTTTGTCTATATCCCCCACAATTGCGAGGGTCATATTGTGGGGATGGTAGTATTTTTTATAGTAGTCCATAAGTTTCTGATGATTAAAAGATCTCACATTGTCTTCCGTGCCGATAATCTCCATGCTGTAGCTTGTTCCTTGATGCATCTTTTCCGCCAGTGTTGTCCACATGTCGTAAGTTGGGTCGTCATATCTCCTTTTAATTTCTTCAATGACAACAGGCTTTTCTTTTTCAATTTCATCATCTAAAAAAAGAGCGTCAAATACCATCTCGCTTATAACTTTAAAAGCAACTTCGACATTTTCGGTGGGTATGGTGATGTAGTAAAAAGTGTAATCTTTACTTGTTGCGGCATTCATCTGTCCGCCATTTGCTTCAACTATGCTATCGATTTCATCCGGTTTGAAGCTTTTTGTCCCCTTAAACACCATGTGTTCTAAAAAGTGTGATATACCATTGATATCTTTAGTTTCATTTCTTGATCCGGTATTCATCCATAGCTGCACAGAAGTGATCTTTATGTTTGGTATATTGTTGTAAACCACTTTTACATCATTACTCAATTTAAATTCTTCACTCGCAAACAGATTAACCCCCAAAAAGTTTATTATAAAACCCAACATCAAGATTTTAAAAAACTTCATCTTTACCACCTTCTATCATATCTGTACTATTTTATCAAGGGATTCAAGTATAACGTTGTAAGGTATTAAAGAATATGAATCCCCTTCTTCTAAGGATTTTACAAAACTGAAATAGTTCGAAAAGAAGAGTTTTTCTTTTTTTACTATGTTCTTATACCACTCTGGGTCAAAGGTAACTTTGTGGGCAAACTTTTTTTGAAGTATTTTTATCTTTTTTAAGAGGTTGTCTTTATTCACATTATCCCAGTGATCATTTGGCTTTAGATCTTTTATCCTGTTTGTAAGTAACTTGAAATTTAATACCTCAGACATCTGATAATAATTCTTAATCAATAGTTCTATATCTAGGGATTCTTTTACCACAACTTCAAAAAGATCAAACGCAGGTTTGCTGAATTTTATTCGGGCTACTTCGTATGCTAAATTGGATGGCAATTCTTTTGATATCAGATCCTGTTCGAATGCTTTGAATATTTTTTTGAAATCGCCTCCTGGTATATCCCCTATTTTTTGGAGTATTTTTATAAAAAGTTCTTTATTGTTCTGTAGCATTTCAAAGTTTGTATCATTTAGCATCCATTCTGTGGCAACTGCAAGTGTTTTTTCAATTTCAATAAATGCAGTATAAACGGTTGATGTGGATTTTTTTTCGTCTAATTGATCAAGTTTATTGCGCAATTCAGATAGATTAAAGAGCTCCTCCGCCTGAAAATATCGTAGCATTATCCTGTAGAAGTCTTTTCCGTAAAGATTATGGAGATTCAAATAATTTACAAAACCGAATTGATTTACAAATTTATTTACCATCACGGTGGCTAAAATCTCTTTAATTAATTTGTGTTCATAAATGGAGTGCCCATACTTTTCAAGCAGTGTTTTGGGATAATAAGATTCGTAAAGTTTTTTCAATATAGGTTCATTTATATCCACATCTTCCAATATTTTATCGAATAGGAAAAGCTTGGTATAAGCCATCAATACTGCCAGTTCTGGACGGGTTATCCCTCTATTTTCTTTTATAAATTCTATTTTTTCAATTTCAAAATTTAATAAACCTATATCTTTCAGATAATTTGCAGCTTCTTTGTAAGGAAGTATATTATTTTCCGCATTTATTGCCTCTATACTTAATATTCTTGATTGCTCAAAGTTGTCCCTTAATACAAGTTTGGTAACTTCGTCTGTTAAGGCTGATATGATCTTGTTTCTCTCTTTTAGATCTTTTATCTCTTTTGTTTTCATAAGGTGTGACAAGAGAATTTTAAGGTTTACCTCATGGTCAGACATATCTACGCCGGCGGAGTTATCAACGGCATCGGTGTTAATTTTTCCACCTAAAAGTGCAAATTTTATTCTACCTTTCTGGGTAAAACCGAGGTTGCCACCTTCACCAACAACTTTTACCTGTAGCTCCTCCGCATCTATTCTTACATTATCATTCAGCTTATCACCAACCTCAGCATTTGTCTCTGATGAGTCCTTAACATATGTGCCAATTCCACCATTCCAGAGCAATTCCGCGTTGCATTTTAATATCATTTTTATCAGCTCTTCACCGGTCGCAAAATTTTTATCCGTTTTAAACATTGCTTTCATCTCTGGAGATAATTCTATTTTTTTAGCCGATCTTTCAAATATGCCACCACCTTTAGAAATTAAGTTTTTATTATAATCGCTCCAGGCGGATTTTGGAAGCTTAAAGAGTCTTAATCGCTCGTTGAAGCTTGTGGATGGATCTGGATCAGGATCAATAAATATATGCATATGATTGAAGGCAGCTATCAACTTTATCTGTTTTGACAGAAGCATGCCGTTGCCAAAAACGTCACCGGACATGTCTCCTATACCAATTACTGTAAAAGGTTCCCTCTGGATATCTTTCCCCATCTCTCTGAAGTGTCTTTTTACAGATTCCCAAGCACCTTTTGCCGTGATGCCGACTTTTTTGTGGTCATAACCGGCACTTCCTCCAGATGCAAATGCATCACCTAGCCAGAAACCGTATTCAATGGAAACAGCATTTGCGATATCGCTGAAAGTTGCCGTTCCTTTATCTGCAGCAACAACAAGGTATGGATCTTTTTCATCATAAATAACAACATTCTGGGGATGGACAACTTTCTTACCCACATAGTTATCCGTAATATCCAGAAGTCCCCTTATGAGGGTTTTGTATTGTTCTATCACATGAATTTTATCAAGATTGCTATCATCAAATCTTTTTTTAACTATAAAACCACCCTTAGATCCTACGGGAACAATAACTGTATTTTTTACCATCTGTGTTTTCATCAGTCCAAGAATTTCAGTTCTAAAATCGTCGTGTCTGTCGCTGAACCTAAGTCCACCTCTTGCTACTTTTCCTCCCCTAAGATGAATACCTTCCATATTTGAACTATGTACGTATATTTCATAAAGAGGTTTTGGATCGGGTAGAATATTGAGTGTTTTGGATGATATTTTAAAGGATATATAGTTTTTAGTGGGTTTTATGAAAAAGTTTGTTCTTATCATATTTTTTAGAATATCCATGAAGCATCTTAAAATTCTATCTTCCACCACTGATTTCACAGACTCTATTTTCGTTGTTGTTTCATCCACAATTTTTTCTATGGATCTTTTTTGGATTGATGGTTCGAATTTTTCTAAAAAGTATTCGATGAAAAGCTTTGAAATTTCAGAATTATTAAGGAGTGCATCATCTATGGTATTCCTTTTAAAATTTGAATTTATCTGTTCAAGATAGTTTCTGATGGCTCTTAAAAGATCAATTTCTCTGTAATTCAGCTGGGAAGCTATGACGAGTTTATTTAACCTGTCATTTTCCACATTATCAAGGATAACATTTTCCACAAGTTCTGGTACTGACTGTTTAAAATTTTCGTAGAACTGTTTTGCATCGTTTATACAATCGAGATAGATGCTGTGGATATATGAGCTGTTATTTTCTTCTGATTTAATTTCAAAGATATCTTCCTCATTTACTTTTAAACCTATGTTATCCACAATTGGCATAATATCCGTAAGAAGCATCCTCTGTTTTTTGTATATTTTTATGATTAGCTTGTTGTTTTCGATGTATAAAGATGAATAAACATTATTTGAAGAGAGTTTTTTCAGATTATTTATATCGAATACAGCTTCGTATGGGGAGCATTTTACTTTATAATTTTCAGGAAAGAGGTTGACGTATGTATCGTATACTCTGTCAGCTTCATATCCGGGAAGTTCTTCGGATAATATATTGTAAAATTCTTCTTCCCAACCTTTTATCAGTTCTGAAATTAAAGATTTTAGCTTATTTTCATCCACTTTAGTTATCAACTCTTTTGTATAGAGATTGAAGTGTATAAAATTGTATCCGTGTTCATCATGTCTTACGGAAATATCTAACGTTTTCGCCGTTAAAAACTTTTCAAAGGATTCTTTCAGATCATTTACGAGCTCGGATGAGTATTTTTCATAAGGAATGGCAAGGAAGATATACAGATTTTTCTGTGGTGGAAATGTTTTATAATAGAGTCTTATCTGATTTTTCCCCTGTATGCTGAATATTGTTTTCATTATTTCAATGAGGGTTTTTTCATCAAAATTAAAGATCTCTATCTTTGGGAAAGATTCAATTATATCGATCAGCCATTTGTGGTCGTGAGAACCGTTAACAAAATTAAAATGCTCAATGATCTTTTTTATTTTATTTTTTATCAGGGAGATTTCCATTGGATTTGATTTAAGGGCATCTTTTGTAAATACACCTATTATGGAGATGATACTTAAATTGTCCTTGTCACCTGATATTAATATTATTCTATCGTAATTTTTTCTCTTTTTTACCTTTGATTTATAGATTGCTTTATCCACTACGATGGGATAATTGTCCAATCTCAATATTTTGTTATTTTTTACAGCATTTATGATGGATGGAATAAGTTTTGTTGTTCTATTAAATTTGTATACACCCATCTGATCCAGGGAAAATTCATTATCGCTTTTTATGTTACTTATGACTCTAACCCCCTGTATTATAAACTTGTCACTGATAAGCCAGCTTATAAAATCTGATGTTTCGGTGCTTAACCCATGGTATCTTTGTTCTAACTGTTTCAAGAAGCCCAACATCTTGGGATAATCATCCACTACTATTAAAACATTTTCGTAAATATCCTCCACTTCAGCTTTTATCTTTTCAAGCTCTTCATTTGAGATATTAGATATAAATACCACCACAAACGATTCGTTTGAGGAACCTATGTATGGCTCACTAACATCCACGACTTCACCTTTATTATTTCTCTTGATACTTAAAATTGGGTGAATGATAAACTGCTGATTAAGGTTTATTTCATAAAAATATTCCCTCAAACTATCCACCAGAAAAGGTCTGTCATCGGTTATTAATGTTAATATTGAGAAATTTCCAATGATGAATTTATCCGTAATGCCATTGAAGCTGTTTATATAGTATCTCTTTTTTTTGCGATCTTGTAGATTTTTATATAGCTCAAGGAGAAAATTTCTTAGATCCTCACTATTTAAATGGGAGATGAGATTGTCCGGAAGTTTGCTTATCATAATCTTAGAAAAATTAAAAAAATTATCTTCCCCTTCAGCCTTTTCAGGAAAGAGTGATTCTATCAAACTCACCTTATTGTTTCTGGAAAAATCCTCTGTGAGATCGTTGTGTGTCAAAAAAGAGATATTTAGCATAATATGCTCCTAATATATATTTATTATACTTTAGCTACCCCTGACTTGTATGCTTCTTCTTCCACAGCTTTTGCTACCTCTTCATGAACTTTTACATTTAAAATGTTTGGTACTAGATCGCCGTATAATGTATGATTGGCTATTGCTTGAGCGGCAGCTATTTTCATTCTTGCATTTATAGTCTTTGCGTTTGCCATAAGAGCCCCTTTGAATAAGCCAGGGAATGCAAGTGCATTGTTTATTGCTTTACCATCTGCAGCATACAAGGCTCCAGCTTTCATGGCATCTTCAGGATCTATTTCCGGATCAGGGTTTGAGAGGGCAAGTATGATCTGACCTTTTTTCACCATATCTGGTGTTATAAGTTTTGGGCAACCTGTTGTGGCTATGACTATTTTTGCATTGTCCATTATCCCCTTAAGATCAGTAGGGATTCCCCCTCTGGCAGCGAAAAGATCTTTCATCTGCGGGTTTAAATCGGTTCCGTAGATCTTTTTGATACCATAAGCGGTAAGAAGTTTTTGTATACCACTACCTGCTGCTCCAAGCCCTATTATACCCAAAGTTGAGTCTCTGAGATTTATGAAAGTATATTTAGCTATATTCAGAAGAGCAGCCAAAACAACTACGGCTGTTCCATGTTGATCATCATGGGTAACAGGAATATCAAGCTCGTTATCCAGAGTTTCTTCAATTTCAAAGCATTCCGGCGCCTTTATATCTTCTAATTTTATTGCCCCAAATGTTGGAGCTATTGCTTTTACGGTATCTATTATTACCCTTGGATCTTTGCTGTCTATCAGTATTGGATATCCATTGATACCTGACAACATTTTAAAGAGTAGAGCTTTCCCCTCCATTACCGGCATACCTGCCACAGGTCCAATATCCCCCAGGCCTAAAATAGCAGTTCCATTTGTGACGATTGCCACATTGTTTGGTATTGTGGTGTATTTTCTTGCAAGCTCTGGTGATTCCTGTATCAGTTTACAAATCGAAGCCACACCTGGGGTATAGACAAGCCTTAAATCATCCACAGACTCTATCTGCACTCTGGGGACAACTTCTATCTTGCCATTCTGGTGTACTTCCTGAACGATATCTCTTATTTCTACAAGTTCTATGCCATCTAAGGAAGATATAGTTTCACAAATTCTATCCACATCCTCTTTAGTGGAAAAATAAACATCTAAATCTCTAACCTTATAATCTTTGCCTATATGTACTGTTTTAATTTCACCAAACATACCCCCCAGTTCTCCTACGGTAAGAGCAAGTCTGCCAAGGTATCCAGGTTTATCAAGTATTTTAACTCTCAATGTTTTGATTATTTTGCTTCCGTATTCTATCCTCATATTATCCTCCAGATTTATATATCATAAAAAAATCTTTTTCAATAGTTAGTTTTATTATCCTAATATAATTAGGCCATAATATGTTTTTTGTTTCATATGGTCAAACTTTTGATTAACTAAAACATATACTGTTAGTTTAAGTTTCGTTATAAAATTTAAACACAATCTCTTATTGCCGATGTGAAGATATTTATTATTCTTCCGGATAGTCCCCATATTATATTTCCTTCATAATTATAGAAAAAATTAATATGTTTTTCATCGTTTCTTAGCCAGGTTTCTTTCCATTGATTTTTTTTATCGAAGAAGAAGTTTAGCGGTATAAACATTACCTTTTCAACTTCAAAAGGGTCTGGTTTTAACATGCAGAGATTAAAGTCTTCTATGTAAGCCACGTAAGGCTTAACCGTAAAATAGGTAACGCTGAATTCGTTTTGTAGAAAACCTAATATTTTGACGTGTTGTTCCAGTATCCCGATCTCTTCTTTAAGTTCTCTCAATGCTGTTTCTGCAAGGTTTCTGTCTTCAGGATCCTGACTTCCCCCGGGAAATGAGATTTCTCCGCTGTGGTTTTTCAGGTGATTTGTTCTTTTGGTCATGAGAATACCGTAAGAATCGTCTAATCTAACAATAGGTATTATCACTGAGGCCACTTTTTTATATTTTTCGTAGTCTACATTACGCGGCTTTCTTTTGTATTTTTTAAGACAATCTTGAATTTTTAGTAAAAAGTCATCCACGCGATTTCAATGCCTCTATATCTTTTTTCAATTCCTCTATATCCTGTTTTGTGGCAAGGTTTAGTTTTTTTACTATTTCAGAAATCATCTCTTCGATCTTTTTCTCAAATTCCTGCGCAGATCTATCTGCTGATTTTAAAAATTCTGCAATTTTTGAATCACTTTCGTTGTATTTTTCTCCCCTTGTCAGAAGTTCGTTTAAGAAGTCTTTTGCCTTTTCTTCAGTATAGGATGCAAGGCCTAATCCTAAAAGAAAAAGTTTTCTTGAAATCTCATTCATATTACCCCCTTTTATAGTATATAATAATATTTTATAATACATTTTAATAAATTCAATAAAATTTATTCTTTATTCTAAGTGCTGGATTATTTCAAAGCTGGCGGGAGTTGGGTTGTTTCATTGTCTGAAGGGGTGGCTTTGTCGTAAAGTATAAGAAAGCTGATTCTCCTGTTTATTGGATCATTAGGGTTATCTTTGACTAATGGTCTTGTGGCAGCATAGCCTGCAACGGAAGAAATCTTATTTGCATCGTAACCATTTAACAATAGCTCTGCTCTTGCGTTATTTGCCCTCTGGATGGATAGATCCCAGTTTCCATTTTTGTCTCCTCTATATGTCATTGCATCTGTGTGACCTTCTATGACGATTTTGTTGCTTAGTTCGTTTAGAGTGTTGGCCAGTACTTTTAAGACGGCTTTACCATTTGCATTTAAAGACGCACTTCCGCTTGAAAAGATTGGGTTACCAGTTTTGTCAATGACATCAATTCTGATCCCTTCGGGTGTGGTGGATATCATAATCTGATCGCTGAACTCACTTAGTTGAGTTTTTATTACGCCCATAAGGGATTCTTTAACCTTTTCCCCATTATTTTCAGTAGCTGTGGCGGCAATCTCCACTTCAATCTTTTCCACAATCTGGGCCTGTCCTTTTTTATCTGATTCAAAGGGTTTTCCGGTACCACCTTCCATTATAGACCCACCTGCTTTTTCGAAGATGGAAAATGTTCTGAAATACATGGCTATTTTTGCGCGCTTTTCTTCAGATGTCATATTCAAAAGCCACATTACAAGAAAGAATGCCATCATCGCAGTAACAAAGTCGGCGTAGGCAATCTTCCATGCACCTCCGTGGGCTCCACCTTCTTCTACTTTCTTTACTTTTTTGATTATAATAGGTTTTTTTTCATTACTCATCAAAAGAGCCTATTTTATATTTTTAAGTTTTTCTTCTAATTCTTCAAAAGAAGGACGGGCAGAAGGAGGGATAGCTCTTCTGGCAAGCTCAATAGCTGCTTTTGGATCAGGAGTATTTACAAAAAATACAAGGGCTTCTTTGACTACTTTGAATACAAAACTGTTGAATATAACTATATTTTCAAGAGAAGAAGCAATTGGTCCCACAATACCGTAAGCTAATAAAACCCCCAGGAATGTACCCACAAGGGCGGCACCGATATGGTGTCCCAAAACTTCAGGTGGCTCACTTATCAATCCCATCGTGATAACAACCCCCATAACCGCAGCAACAATACCAAATGCCGGTAGACCATCAGCCATTTTCTGAAGTGCATGGGCCGGCAGATGTTCCTCTTTGTGGGCTGTTTCAATATCTACATCCATAAGGTTTTCCAATTCATGGGGTTGCATAACACCGGTAAGGATAACTTTCAGGTTATCGCTGATGAAATGAAGAAGATGATGATTTTTTAAAACAGATGGATAGTTGTTAAAAATTGGGCTTTCTTTTGCATTCTCCACATCATTTTCAAGGGAAAGTAAACCGTTTTTTCTTGCTTTGATAAATAGTTCGTAAAGTAGCATTAAAAGATCTTCATATTCTTTTTTGGAAGGTGTTTTACCTGATAAAAAGCTTTTTAACCCTCCTACAATGAGCTTGAGCAGGGCTGTGGGAGAACCCACAATAAGTGCTCCGGTGGCAGCACCGCCAATAATTATAAACTCTGATGGCTGAATTAGCATATGAAGATTACCACCAGCTATCAAATACCCACCCAATATAGAACCAAAAACTACTATATATCCAATAATAGCCGTCATAGCTATACTACCTCAAAATTTTTTAATCATACAAAATCATTCGACCAATTTAAAAAAAACATAAGCATAAAATTAGTATTGATTAAATTCCCTAAAACATATATTAATACAAATGTAGTGATAAGTCAATGGAGAGTGAAGTATGACAATTTTTTCTATTATTTTTGTGGGAATCCTGGTAATTGTTCTTTCAATAGGTGTCTTATACTACAACAAGTTTGTATCTCTCAGAAATATGGTGGAAGAGGCTTTTAGTAGCATCGATGTCCAACTTAAGAGGAGATATGACTTAATTCCAAACCTTGTGGAAACGGTAAAAGGGTATGCCAAGCATGAGCACTCTACGCTTGAAAATGTCGTTAAACTTAGAAACTTGGCCCAATCTTCTGAAAATATCACAGATAAGATTAAAAATGAAAACATGCTGACCTCAGCATTGAGAAGTGTGTTTGCTATTGCAGAAAGTTATCCGGATTTGAAGGCCAATGAAAATTTTCTATCCCTTCAGGCATCTTTAAACGAGATAGAAAATAACATTCAGTCCGCCCGAAGATATTACAATGCCGTCGTAAAAGAATATAACACTCTTTGTGAATCTTTCCCTTCCGTTTTTATTGCAAGGATGTTTCATTTTGGTAGGAAAGAGTTTTTTGCCATCGATGAAGATGAAAAGAAGAATGTGAAAGTTTCTTTCTGATGGATTTTTATAAATCGGCTATTTTAGACTGATATAGATTTTTATCTTTTTAATGGGGTTAGATATGAAATTGAAGCTCTATATACTCTTTTTTTTATTATTACCATTTTTCGTTTATGCCGAATTTTTTGATATAGAAGATTACAATGTATCCATCTCATTGAATAGAGATGCTTCGTTTGAAGTGGTGGAGGAGATTGTGGTAAACTTTTTTTCTCCCCATCATGGTATCTATAGGACAATACCATTAGAGTATCAGCAGGATCATATCAGTACAAATTTCGATAGGATGAATCTTGGGAGTAATGTATATAAAATAGATATTTACGATGTCTATGTGGATGGTCACCCATTTGTGAAGTCTAATGAAGGAAAGTATCTAAAGATCAGAATTGGCGATAAGAATAAAATGGTTTCAGGTATTCAGAAGTACGTTATTAAATATAAGGTTTATGGGGCTATAAATTTTTTTGATGATCACAGCGAATTTTACTGGAATGTCATTGGGCATGAATGGAATACCAATATTAAAAAAAGCTCTTTTGTTATCAGATTACCTGAGGATACCAATCTGGATGGTAATATGCTCATATTTTATGGCCCCTATGGAAGTAAAAAACAGATAGAAAACTTTAATTATACCAATAAAACTATAAAAGTAATGAATGATGTAAGCCTATTGCCAAGGGAGGGGGTTACTGTAGCTATAAGGTTTGATAAGTCATACTTCACACAAAATCGGTTTTTAAGATTAAAGCTATTTTTGGTGAATAATTGGGCTATTTTTATTCCAGTTATTGTTTTAATCGTTTCTCATCTTTTGTGGCTTAAGTATGGTAAAGATGATGATATTATAAAGATGGTGGAATATTTCCCTCCTGAAGGGTTAACACCTGCTGAAGCTGGTGTTATTATAGATGACAAAATTGATAACAGAGATATCATATCACTAATTTTTTACTGGGCTACAAAAGGTATTATCAAGATTGAGGAGATAAAAGGGGAGGGATTGTTTGCAAAAGATGATTATATTTTGATAAAACAGAAAAGTTTACCATCAGATGCAAAGAGTTATGAAAAAATTCTATTTGATGAGCTTTTCAAAGTTCAAAATAATGTCGTGATCTCTTCTTTGAAAAATAACTTTTATACAACAATTAAGAAAGTTAGGGATGCCCTAAATAAAGAGATTGTGCGATCTAATATATACTATAAAGAGAGTAAAATTTTTCAGATTTTATTTATGGGCTCTGCTATTATTTCAGTTTTTTTTGCATTTATGATGATGGCTATTGGGGGATTAAACAATGCTGTTTATCTTGGAATATCCACGGTAATTTTATTGATCTATAGCTTTATCATGCCTAAAAAAACCAAAATAGGTATGGATAAATACAAAAAAATTGTTGGTTTTAAAGAGTTTATAGACAAAACAGAAAAGAGTAAGCTTGTCTACCTTTTAAACGAAGATCCATCATATTTTGATAAAACGTTGCCTTATGCGGTTGCTTTTAACATGCTTGATAAGTGGGTGAAAAAATTTGATGGGATTTTGAAAAGTCCTCCTGAATGGTATATATCAAATGGACATGGTTTTTATATACATAATTTTGGAAGATCTCTGGCTCATTCTGTTAATGCTATGGCAAGTAATTTTACTTCTGCCCCAAGCTCTGCTGGATCTGGTGGCTCTGGCTTTTCTGGGGGTGGTTCCGGGGGGGGCTTTGGGGGTGAGCAGACACGCCATTTTTTCATCAGTCATATTTCTCGAATATCTACTACCTATTTTGTATGATGAACAGCTATTTGATATTCCGATATATACTTATAAATCTGAGTTGCATAGGAAAAACAGATCTTTTGACCTCAAAAACTATAAGTCTTTTTTTAATATAGTGGAGCTTTCTTTTGGTAAATTTTCAGAATTAAAAAATAGTATAAGACTTTCTGATAACACAACTGCTATTTTTTTAGACTGGAATAAGGAATTCCTTGATGAAACAGCAAATTTTTTTTCAGTTTACGTTCAGCCGGCATTACTTCCCATGTACAGGGGGTATGGTGCAATTACGGAGCAATTTTTGAGGGGAGTTTCCGTCAGCGGCATTACTTTTTATCTCCCCTCTGATATTACAGATGCGGGGGATATTTTATATCAAAAAGAGATACGTATCGATTTTGAAGATTATCCGGAGGATTTTATCAGAAAAGTTTGTGGTGAGGTTTTGAGTACTATAAAAACAATCGATCTATCAAAATGTAAAAGGTTTAGCCAAAGGCAGGAGTTGTCATTTTCTTTAGGTAGAATAAGAAAAAGAGATGCAATTATAGATTTTAGAACTGATGCTCTATCTGTCTATAACCATATCAGAGGTTTTAGCCGTCCATTTTTTGGTGCTTTTTGTTATTATGAAGGGGAAAGAATTGTAATCTGGAGAGGTAAACCGGAGAGATGGCAGGGGGTATATGGAGAGCCGGGGGAGATTTTAAAAATCACAGATGACGGTACAGAGGTGGCCTGTGGAAATGGTACGGTGATCCTCACAGAGATGGAGAATTCGGTTGATATTAAAAAGTCATTTGTATTTAATAAGTATGCGAATGTTTTTGAAACCTTAGAAATTAAAATTAGTTGAATTACCTTGATTTTAGATAAAGATGCACAAAAACATCTGGCATGGGGAAGGTGAAAAGGAAGAAAAATAGGGGTAGACTTCTGTGTCTGCCTGGATAATACATCTATGGGCAAATATGTAGATTTGACCCTACGTATGGCTAAGGGGTGTAAAAAAATGGTGGATTCAGCACAAAGTTCATTGATTTTTGTTTTAAAATATTATATTACAATTCTTTCGGAGGTAAGAGATGAGTGCCGTTATGAATACATACAATAGGTATAATATTACTCTTGTTAAGGGGGATTATTTTTATCTTTTTGATGATAATGGTAAAAAATATGTCGATTTTGCCACCGGTATAGCCGTGACAAATCTTGGACATTCAAATAAGGAGATTGCAGAAATCATCTGCAGACAAGCTGCTACGCTGATGCATACATCTAATCTATATAAAAATCCCATACAGGAAGAGGTAGCTCAGATTATTTCAGATCTTAGCTTTGGGGGTAAAGTTTTTTTCTGTAATTCTGGTGCCGAAGCTAATGAGGCGGCTTTAAAGCTTGCAAGAATATATGGAAATAAGAAATACAATGGTAAAAGATATAAGATAATTACAATGGTAAACTCTTTCCACGGAAGGACATTTGCTACCCTTTCGGCGACAGGTCAGGAAAAGGTTAAAAAAGGTTTCGAGCCGACACTTGATTTTATAAAACATATACCTTTTAATGATATTGAAGCTTTTAAAAATGCCATTGAACCGGAAACAGTGGCGGTGGTGCTGGAAGTAATCCAGGGGGAAGGTGGGGTTATCCCTGTTAGGAAGGATTATCTTGATTCAATTAGAAGAATATGCTTAGAAAAAGATCTTTTGCTCATATTTGATGAAGTCCAAACTGGTATAGGAAGGACGGGAGAGGTATTTGGATACCAGCTTTATGACGTAAAGCCAGATATCTTTACCCTTGCCAAGGCTCTTGGAAATGGTTTTCCTATTGGTGCAATGGTGGCAAGATCGGAAATAGCTGAATACCTATCACCCGGTACCCATGCAAGTACTTTTGGAGGAAATTACCTTGGTTGTGCAATTGCAAAGTATGTGTTGAAGACCGTTTCGGATAGAAGTTTTCTTGATAGTGTGAAGGAAAAAGGAAATTATATAAGATCAAAGCTGAAAGATATTTTCGGAGATATGGGTGAGATTAGAGGTGAAGGGATGATGATAGGTGTAAGACTCGTGGATTCTATACCATTATCGGATTTTATTGATAAAGCGCATAAAAACGGAGTATTGACGGTTCCTGCCGGTGATAATACTGTGAGAATTTATCCGGCTTTGAATATCAGCTATGATGTGTTGAATGAGGGGCTTGAACTTTTAAATAAAACAATTGGAGAGTTTAAATGAAAAAGGATTTTTTAACTTTAAGGGATTACGACTCTGATACTCTCAAAAAGCTTGTTCAGCTTGCAATTAGAATGAAAAAAGAAAGATTTACTTTTGGTAGAGATATTCTAAAAAATAAAACAGTTGCCTTAATATTTGAAAAATCATCCACAAGGACAAGAGTTTCCTTTGAAGTGGGGGTTTACGATATGGGAGGTTATCCACTTTTTTTGAGTAAAAACGATATACAGTTAGGCAGAGGGGAAACGATTGAGGATACTGCCAGGACTCTTTCAAGATATGTGGATATGATCATGATCAGAACTTTTGAACATAGCAAAGTAGAAAAGCTTGCAAAATATAGCTCTGTGCCTGTTATAAACGGTCTTACAGATGACTTTCATCCATGTCAGGTTATGGCGGATATTATGACAGTTTATGAAAGATTTAATAACTATAATTTAAAACTTGCCTATGTGGGGGATGGGAACAATATGGCACATTCTTTGATGATTGGGTGTTCTAAGTTTGGTATCGATTTTTCCATAGCTACTCCAAAAGGGTATGAACCTAAATCTGAAGTTTTAAGCTATGCTATGGATGTTGCCAGAAAAAACGGTAAAATGATCCACCTCACCAACGATCCATACGAGGCCGTTAAGGGGGCTGATATAATCTATACAGATGTTTGGACAAGTATGGGGCAGGAAGCTGAGAATGAGATAAGATTGAAAGCTTTTCAGGGTTATCAGGTGAATATGGATCTTCTCAGGGCTACAGGTAAAAAGACTTACTTTATGCATTGCCTTCCGGCACATCGGGGGGAAGAGGTTTCGGCGGATGTAATTGAATCTGAATTTTCGATTGTGTTCGACGAAGCAGAAAATAGACTGCATGCACAGAAAGCTATAATGGCTTACTTAATAAAAAATGGAGAATTTGGAGGTTTACTATGAGTAGAGAAAAGGTTGTATTGGCTTACTCAGGGGGGCTTGACACCTCTGTCATATTAAAGTGGCTCGACCTTAAAGGGTATGATGTCATTGCTTATGTTGCAGATCTGGGGCAGAGGGATGACTTTAAAGCGATTGAGGAAAAGGCATATAAATCAGGTGCTAAAGAATTTTACGTTGTTGATCTAAAGGATTACTTTGTAAGAGATTTTGTTTTCACTGCAATAAAGTTTAATGCCGTGTATGAGGGTAGGTATCTTATGGGGACATCTCTTGCAAGACCTGTTATAGCAAAGGGGATGGTGGATATTGCCAGAAAGACAGGGGCAAAATATATTGCCCATGGGGCAACCGGTAAAGGTAATGACCAGGTAAGATTTGAACTATCTGCCGCAGCACTCTATCCTGAGCTCAAGGCCATTGTGCCCTGGAGAGATCCGGAATTTTTCAACGTCATAAAAGGGAGAAAAGAAGCTATGGACTTTGCCAGGGAGCATGGCATACCGATAAAAGCTACCGCGGACAAACCCTGGAGTTCAGATGAAAATCTTATGCATATCAGCTTTGAAGCAGGAATATTGGAAGATCCTGCCATGAGACCACCCAAAGATATGTTTGAGCTTACCACAGATCCCGTTGATGCCACCAACGAACCTGAGCAGATCGAGATAGAATTTGAAAAAGGTGTACCTGTAAAGGTAAATGGAAAAGCTTATTCCCCGGCAGAGCTTTTGAAGGTGGTAAATGCGCTTGGTTCCAAACATGGTATAGGACGGGTTGATATGGTAGAAAGCCGTTATGTGGGGATGAAATCAAGGGGTGTTTACGAAACTCCAGGAGCCACTATACTTATGGCTGCCCATAGAGACCTTGAAGGGCTTACGCTGGATGGCTCTTTGATAAATCTTAAAGACACACTTATGCCGAGATTTTCTCAGCTTGTATACGCTGGATACTGGTTTACCCATGAGATGGAGTGTTTGAGGACATTCCTGGAGAAAACTCAGGAATTTGTTACCGGTAAAGTTAGATTAGAGCTTTACAAAGGTAATGTTTATTACATCGGTAGGGAGTCTGAATACTCTCTTTATGATAAGCTTGTGGTATCTATGGATGATGATCTTGGCGCATATAATCAAACAGATGCCACTGGATTTATAAAGCTACATGCTCTTCCTATAAAAGCCCATGCAAAAAGGCTTGCAAAATTTGGTAAAAATATAATTGGGTGATATATGTATTTTCAGGATGTAATTCTTAAATTGCAGGAATTTTGGGCCAGGAATGGATGTATTATTTATCAACCATATGATATAGAGGTTGGGGCTGGTACATTCAACCCTGCCACTTTTTTAAGATGTCTTGGGCCTGAACCCTGGAATGTTGCTTATGTGGAACCCAGCAGAAGGCCCACAGATGGTAGATATGGTGAAAATCCAAACAGATTACAGCATTATTACCAGTTTCAGGTGATTTTAAAGCCGTCTCCGGATAATATACAGGATTTATACCTGGATAGTTTAAAACAGCTTGGTATAGACCCGCTAGAGCATGATATCAGGTTTGTGGAGGATGATTGGGAATCCCCAACCCTGGGTGCATGGGGGTTGGGCTGGGAGGTCTGGCTGGATGGTATGGAGATTACACAGTTTACATACTTTCAACAGGCTGGTGGTATCGATTTAAAACCGGTTTCCGGGGAGATAACCTATGGCCTCGAAAGGATTACGATGTATCTACAGGGGGTGGAGTCTGTTTTTGATCTAAAATGGAATGAAAATATCACCTACGGAGATGTTTACCACAGAAACGAAGTGGAATTTTCAAAATTCAATTTTGAAGAAGCGGATGTGGAGATGAATTTCAAGCTTTTCGAGATGTACGAAAGGGAATGTATAAGACTTGTGGAAAAGGGGATTGTTTTGCCAGCTTATGATTTCTGTTTAAAGTGTAGTCATACATTTAATCTACTGGATGCAAGAAATGCCATATCCGTAACAGAAAGAACCGGGTACATTGGAAGGGTGAGAAATCTCGCTAAACTCTGCGCTGAAGGGTATCTAAAATCAAGAGAGGAGATGGGTTTTCCGCTTCTAAATAAAAAGCTAATAAATAGATAATTTTAGTTTTTTGTATTATAATAAAAGGGTGGCGAG
>PNIN01000020.1 GCA_002878065.1 Calditerrivibrio nitroreducens | reverse complement strand
CCTTATAGATTTTACTATTTATGACATGTGGTACAGCTAGTACCATTTTTTACCTTGTTCTCCTTATGACAGGGGAAGCAAAGGTCAGTATGAAAACTGTTGTTTGTACCATCCAGTTTTGTAATCTTAACCTTCAATGAACCCTCTTCAGGTTTTTCATGGCATTTAGTACACTCAAACATTTCCGCATGCTTTTTATGTGCAAAAACAACAGGTTTTTTAGTTGAGTTAACCTTGTGATGCTCAGCTAAATTTATTGTATCTGGGGCGATATCCATAAGTTCCTTAGGATTATTAGCCTTAAATACTTTAGCTGGCTCCGCTTTAGCTACAACTTCAGATTTTGTTTCACCCTTTTTAGCATCGGTTTTCACAACCTTAGGCTCTTCTTTATAATTTTTTATCTTATCCACAAGTTGATTTGCTGCATCAAATATATTGTTGAAATAATCTGGATTATGAATTCCTTTTGATCCATCTTTCTCAAGAACTTTTACCATTAGATTTAATTGATTAAACAATGCTAGCTGGCCAGGTTTCATCGATTCTCTGTAGGTGGATAGTTCATCCCTTACTTTAGCAATTGCAGCCAATTTACCAAGAAACTCCTTCTGAGTATCGGTCATGATCTGGGCATAGCTGGCATCATGACAGCTTGCACAAACATCTGTGTTTGGTCTGGTGAATGCATTTTTATGGCAATCGCTACATTGAAGGTCAGCCATATACCATTTAACTTCATCCACACCCTTAACAGTTGTGCCCTGCTGGTTTGACTTCTGGAGTGTGTGGCAAGTCTGACAATCATCATTAGCTGGAGCTTTTATCTTATTACCAGCGTTTTTCATCTCATCATGACATTTAAAACATGTCTCCATTTTTGGGAGATTATGCTTATTACCACCATGTGCCACGCCAAGGTGACAGTCAACACAGTTTAATCCTTTATCAAGATGAACTTTATGTTTTGGATCTACCCCTGCAACAACTTTATCTTTTAGTACATCGATCTTTCCAAAGCTTTCTCTAAATCTTGGATTTACAACATTATCTATAAGTCTAAAGTTTATGCCCACGGACATAACTTTTTCTTTTCTATTTTTAGCATTGATCTCATCTGAATGGCAGTGTAAACAGGTTGTATTAGGAACTAACTTTGCGGCATATTTAGGGTCAGAAGCACCTTTAGCAAGAACTTCTAACTTATGCTCTTTAGATTTAAAAAACTCATTATACAAATCACCCAGACCACCAATTTTTGCTTTCATATACCCAACAAAGCCAGGCTCACCGTGACAATCTATACATTCAACTTTAGCAGCAGAATGCACATTTTTTGACCATGTATAATATTCCCCCAATGGGCCTACCTTTTGTTCAGGGTGACATTTTCCACAAAACTCCGATTCTGATGTATAATGTAAAACCTCCACCTGACTAAAGACGAAACCTACAAAAATCACCACCACTGCAATAACAAAAACCACTGGATCGTTTTTCACAAATTTTTTAAACTTTTCCCACATAACGTCCTCCAGAAGGGATAGCGGTGGAAATACCACCGCTAAAATTATTTAATCTTAAACAACAAAAAGAAGTATCAAACTGATAACAAGTGCATAAATGGCAAGAGACTCGATCATGGCAAGACCGATGATCATAGGAGTCATAATCTTACCAGATGCTCCTGGATTCCTTGAAATACCTTCCACAGCGCTTGCCACTGCTTTACCCTGGCCAAGACCTGTACCAAAAGCAGCAATACCCATACCCAAACCAGCGGCAAGGTATATTGCCCATGATTTTCCAGCAGCTGCTCCGTCTGCAGCGAAAGCTGATACTGAAAATACTGCAACGATTGCAGCAACCAAACTTAAAATACGAGTTACTTTTGACATATAAATGTCCTCCTGTTTTATTGTCTTTTAGTGCGCTTCCTCAATGGCACCACTAATATATATCATTGAAAGCATCATAAAAACGTAAGCCTGAAGCACTGAGGTGAACAACCCCATAAAGTACATAGGCAATGGAACCAAAAAAGGGACAAGGATAAAAAGAATTGCAATGACAAGATCTTCCCCAAAGATATTACCGAATAACCTCATTGAAAGGGAGAGAGGTCTTGAAAGATGCCCTATTAACTCTATTATAATCATAAGTGGAGCAAGCCAGGCCACGGGCCCCATGAAATGGTGAATATAATGAGCACCATGCTTTTTTATACCAATAAAATGGTAGGTAAGAAAAACTATGATAGCAGGTGCCGCTGTGGTGTTCAAGTTGGACGTGGGTGATATAAAACCAGGAATCAAACCCATTACATTTGAAAAAAACACATAAATACCTATACCAAATATAAGCGGAATATAGGGTCTTCCTTCTTCCCCCATGGTATCAATACACATCTTTTCAATAGCAGTAATTAGCATCTCAAAAAGATTCTGACCTCTTCCGGGGATCTCTTTTCTCATCTTAGAAGCAAGGCTTCCTAAGATGAAAGTAAATATTACAACGACCGTTGTCATAAAAACATGTAAAAACTTTAACTGCACCTCATGAGGCAAAAAAGAAAAAATATTAAGTGGATGTTCCATCAATCTTCCTCCTATATTCTATAAGAACATAAATAGGCATCGCTATGGTCAAAACAGACAGACCAACTAACAATCCCCAAATGTTCAACATTCCAAATTTAAACCACATATACAAAAAAACTCCCACAAGCATCAGCCTGAAAAAACTATTTCCAATACCGATACCCATAAAAGATCCTGAAAAGCTTTTCTTTACATGAAATACCAATCCAAGAAAATTACCTACACTTATTATAAATCCCACTACCATATTATACAGAAAGAGCTTCCCCAAAAACATATTGCATACTGTATACAAAATTATAAAAAAAATCAACGAAAATATTAAAATTTTCTGATAAATTTTACTTTTTTTCATCATCCTGGTATGCATCTGTTCGCTTTATAAAGTATATCATATTTTTAAACCCTGCGGCTATACCCATAATCATAAAAAATAAGGTAAGGTAAGGCTTGGTATCAAAATAACGATCCAGATAGTAACCTATTAATGTACCTATGGCTATAGCAGATACGAAAGATATCCCAATCGAACCAGCATTCAACCAGTATCTTATCTGTTTTTTATCTTTCATGACAACTCTTTCAATACTTCGTAATGAGCTTTAATCGTCGTGTCTAAATCTTCTGTTGTGTGCGCAGCAGACACAAACATAGCTTCAAACTGGCTTGGGGCAAGATTGATCCCTTTTTTAAGCATTCCATGAAAAAATGCTGCATATTTTTTTGTATCACTATTAATGGCATCTTTAAAGCTTTTTACAGGCTTTTCAGTAAAAAACATACATGCCATAGACTCTATCTCATTGAAAGCATAGTTGAGTTTTAATTCTCTGCAATTGTTTTTAAACCCCTCCCATAGGTATTGGGATTTTTGCCTGAGTTCAAAATAAAAATTTCCATTAAGTTTATTCAAATTTGCAATGCCAGCCGCCATCGCAAGGGGATTACCGCTTAGCGTACCAGCCTGATATACTGGCCCCAGAGGAGAAATCTTTTCCATAATCTCTCTTCTACCACCATATGCCCCCACAGGCAGTCCTCCACCTAAAATTTTACCCAACGTAGTAAGATCCGGCATTACGTTAAAATACTCCTGTGCTCCTCCTGGAGCAAGCCTAAACCCTGTTATAACTTCATCAAAAATGAGCAGAGCCCCTTCATTATTACAAAGCTCTTTTAGTCCAGACAAAAAGCCCTCTTCCGGCAATACCACACCCATGTTCCCGGCCACCGGCTCCACTATGACACAGGCAATCAGATTTTTATTGTTTATAAATAACTGCTTAACTGAATCTAAATCATTGTAATCAGCAATCAATGTATGCTTAGCAAGATCCGCCGGTACACCTGGGCTGCTGGGCTGACCAAATGTAAGGGCACCACTCCCAGCTTTTACAAGTAAGCTATCTGAATGCCCATGATAACACCCCTCAAACTTGATTATTTTATCTCTGCCGGTATATCCACGGGCAAGTCTTATGGCACTCATCACTGCCTCGGTACCAGAGCTAACCATTCTGACCATCTCTATGGATGGTACCATTTCAACTACTTTTTTGGCAAGTTCCAGTTCAAGTACGGTGGGGGCCCCAAAAGTGGTACCTTTTTTCAAAACCCTTTCCACCTCCCTTATTATATCATCATCCGCATGTCCATGTATAAGAGGTCCCCAGGAGCATACATAATCTATGTATTCGTTGCCATCCACGTCATATATTTTAGACCCTTTTCCCCCATCAATAAAGATAGGCTCTCCACCCACTGATCCAAACGCCCTAACAGGACTGTTAACCCCACCAGGGATATACCTCTTGCTCTCTTCAAATAGATTTTTCATATATCCTCCTGTGTCAATTTTTCCAGTTCATCATATTTATTAAGTAATTTAAGCTCCAGCTCTTCAATTTTTTCATTACACTCAGCCAATTTTTTCCAATCTGTCAAACTATTTTCCCTTTCTAAATATAATGAATTTAGTAAATTCTCAAGCTCTAATATCTCAGCATTTATCCTATTTATCTTATACTTGTCAACCTTTCTGTTTTTATTTTTAACAGACGTGGTTCTTTTTATCGTTGTATCACTTTCAACTTCCTTTATTACAGGGATTTTATCTTCTGGAGTCACAATACCATCATTGAAAAATACAAACTTATCGATCAATCCATCCATAAAATATCTATCATGGGAAACCATAATGATTGTCCCATCATAACGCAAAAGAGCATTTTTCAAAACCTCCACCGTTTCATAATCAAGATGATTAGTGGGCTCATCTAAGATGAGTAGATTTGGCTTTAAAAAATATAGCTTCATAAGGTTTATTTTAGCAAGTTCTCCACCACTTAAAAAACTCACTTTTTTTTCAATATCTTCATAAGAAAAACCGAATTTTGGTAATAAGTTGTAAATCTCCTGCAATGTAATTCCTATGTCCATATCCAATAGCTCTTCTAAAACTGTTTTATCAGAATCTGTTTTGAGTATCTGCTCGAAATACCCCATTTCAACCCTTTTACCAATCTCAATCTTCCCTTTTATTATTCCCCTTTTATCCCCCACAACTGCTTTCAATAGAGAACTTTTACCGGATCCATTTCTTCCCACAATAGCCACCCTTTCACCTTTATAAATTTTCACAGAGAATGGCTTGTTTAATATATTATTTTCATATCCAAGTACCAGATTTTCAAAGGTTATAACTTCAAAATCCTCTTCTTTTCTCTTTTTAAAATAAAAATCTATATTTCTATCGTCAAACGTTAGATCACGGAGCTCCTCTTCAATTTTTTCGATCATCTTAAGCCTTGCACTCACCTGTTTCGATTTTATTCCTGCCCTGTATCTATCTACAAAATCCCAAAGCTTTTGTTTCTCTTCCTCCAGATTGTTTTTCCTTACCTTTAATCTTTCCTCATCCTCTTTATAAATCTTGATAAAGTTATTAAATTTCATTCTGAAATGGTCTATCTTTTTATTGTTTAGATATAGGATCTCTTCGGCAACATTTTCCAGAAGCCTGCGATCGTGAGTAATGAAGATAACTGTCTTATTTGACTTTTTTAGAAAGTTCTCAAGCCAATCTATCATCAAAATATCAAGGTAGTTAGTCGGCTCATCAAGGAGTAAGAGGTTTGAATCGGATACCAGAAGCCTTGCCAATTTTAATCTTTCCAGCTCACCACCAGAGAGAAGATTTATATTTTTATCCCACACATTCTCATAAAACTCAAAAGCCTTGAGCAATTCCCTTATCTCAGATCTAAAACTATTACCACCTATTGATTCAAACTCTTCGTAATATCTATGAATCTTTTCAGCTTCTAAACAGCTCTCGATCTTTTCTTCAAGCTCCAGTATCCTTTTATTCGATCTTAACATAAAATCGAAAATTGTCGCATCTTCCACAAGAATCTGTTCAAGATACCCAATCTTTGCATCATTAGAAATTACAATCTGCCCGCTATCTTTTTCCTCAATCCCTGCAATTATTTTAAAAAGGGTAGTTTTGCCACTTCCATTATAACCAAACAAAGCCACTTTTTTACCCTTCATAATCGAAAACGTGAGGTCTTTGAAAATTACCCTCTCACCATAGCTTTTGGAGACTGAAAAAACTGAAACTACAGACATAATGATTTCAAATAGTTTATGGAAGCCTCAGTATCCTCAACATTTCTATTCTCTATTGTATATATGGATACTTTTTGAACCATCAAAAAATCTTTAATATTTATATTTCCATAATCTAATCTGTTATGATCGTCTCTATATCCATAGTTATTATGAAGATGATACTCAAAGATTTTCCCTTTCCAATTATTTAACCATTCCTGCAGGGTAATCTCAGTAAAGAGATTAAAATGCCCAATGTCAAAACAGAATCCAATAAAATCACGATTCAACGTATTAATAATCTTATTTCCTATGGAAGAATTTGTTTCAAAAACATTTTCAAAAGAAATTGTAAAATCCCCTTTTCTGTATCCGAGAACCTTCTCAAAATTTTCACAAAACCTCACAGTATAACCATCTTCATCGAAATTATACATAAAAGGTGAATAGTTGTGGTGAAATACAACATTCTTCACGTTAAGCAAATTGCAGATCTCAATTGTTTTGATCATTATATCAATAGATTTTTCCACCACGTATCTATTGTAGCTTGCGATATTAACGTCAAAAAAGGGGGCATGAATAGAAAGAGTCAATCCTCTGATACAGTTTAACCTATTAACATCTAAAATATCATCAAAGCCTAAGGCCAATTCTATACCCGAATTATACCTTTCCGATAGGGGAATAAATTTATCAAGTTGGTCAAATTTTGATCTTATATGGAGAATCATTTTAAAAAACCTTTTAAATATATATACTTACAATGATGCTCCAAAGCAGAAATATAAATAAAACAATCTTTCAAATTACCCCCTTTTGCAAATACCCCATGATCTTTAACAATTACGAGGTTAAAATTCTCCAATGCATTTGATACTGTCAGTGCCAACTCTTCTGAGCCACTTTTACCCCTAACTATGGGGATCGTGTTGAGAAATGGTAAAACTTCACCTGTATCGATTTTAAGACAATCAAGAGCAGTATTCCCCATTAAAATGGAATAAAGCGAATGTGTATGCATTACAGCATTGGTGCCTGTTTTCAGATATATCATCCGATGGACGATCAGCTCAGAAGATGCAAGCTTATCATACTCCCCTTTTTCAGAAAGATTTACTTTTACAATATCATCCTCTGATAGTTCATCAAGCATTGTGCCAGTTTTTGTAATGAATATTTCATTAGAAACTTTAATTGAAAGATTACCAAAAAAGGAGGTTGCCAGCTTTTGTTCTACTATCTTTTTACCAAACTTTATTATATCTTTTTTCACCATAAACTAAAAAAGGGGGCATTACCCCCCTTTATCATATTTTATTTGTAATTTTATTCAGATTTAGCTTCCTGATTCTCGTCCTTCACAAACTCAATTATAGCCATTGTGGCATTATCGCCCCTTCTGATCCTTGTTTTTAATACCCTTGTATATCCACCTGGTCTTGATTTGTATCTTTGGGCAAGCTCCTTAAATACCGTCCTTACGGCATCTTTATTGTGTAATTTTTTGTATGCAAGCCTGATGGCGGATAGATCACCTTTTTTCCCGAGAGTTATTATCGGCTCCACAAAGCTCCTCAGAGCTTTTGCTCTGTCAACAGTAGTTTCAATTCTACCTTTTTCTATCAGAGATATAGCCAGGTTTCTCAACATTGCAAGTCTATGATCGGTAGGTCTACCTAATTTTTTAATTCCTGATTTATGACGCATCTTCTTCCCTCACTAATTTTTTGTAACCCAAAGCCTCCAGGTCCATGCCAAGGCTAAGACCTAATTCGCTTAAGACTTTCTTAATCTCCTCAAGGGATTTTCTACCAAAATTCTTAGTTTTTAACATATCATTATCTGTTTTACTGCATAGCTCTGCAAGAGTTTTAATTTCTGCATTTTTCAAACAGTTGTATGCTCTTACAGAAAGTTCGAGCTCTTCAATACTTTTATCCAGAAGCTCTAAAATCTGATCATTTCTGATCTCATTCTTTTCTGTTTCCTCAGAATAATTCGGCTCATCAAAATTTATAAAAAGGTCAAGATGATCTTTTAATATTTTAGCGGAAAACCCTATTGCATCTTCAGGAGCTATTGAACCATCTGTTTCCACTTCAAGTATCAGCTTGTCATAATCAGTACTCTGCCCCACACGAGCATTCTCTACTCTGAAATTTGCCCTTTTAATTGGAGTAAAAATAGCATCCACAGGAATGATGTGAATATCACTAAACTTACCCTTCATATCTTCAGAAGGGACATAACCTATCCCCCTTTCCACATAAAGCTCAATATTAAGCTCAGTATTTGGATCTGTAATAGTAGCAATATGCTGGTCTGGATTCAATACTTGAACAAGGGGATCACATTGTATATCGGAAGCTTTTACAACACCTTCACCTTTTTTCTTGATATAAACTCTTTTCTGTTCATGGGTATTCAGATTAAGCTCCAGCATCTTAATGTTGAGAATTATCTCCACAACATCTTCCAACACCCCAGGTATTGTGGTATACTCATGGGTAACATCATTTATTTTAACACCCACCACTGCCGTACCTTCTATCGAAGATAGCAGAATTCTTCTTAGTGAGTTGCCAATGGTAATACCAAATCCTCTTTCCAGAGGTTCAGCCACAAAAACACCAAATCTATCTGTGTTATCCGGGGATGCCTCAAGCTTCTTCGGCTTTATCAAATTTTTAAAGTTCATTAATATCATTATAAAATTCCTCCTAAGAGCCTATTATTTAGAGTAAAGCTCTACTATTAAGTGCTCCTGGATATCATAACCTATATCGCTTCTCTCTGGCAAGCGGTTTACAACAGCTTTAAAAGCAGCCTTATCTATACTTAGCCATTCAGCTGTTCCCCTTCCCTCAGATGTTTCTAATGACTCCACTATAAGTTTATTATCTCTACTTTTTTCCCTAAGCTCAATTACATCTCCCACTTTTAAAAGATAAGATGGGATGTTTACTTTTTTACCGTTTACTGTAAAATGGTTGTGCCTTACAAGTTGTCTTGCCTGAGTTCTACTGGAAGCAAAGCCTGCTCTGTAAACAGCATTATCAAGCCTTCTCTCAAGCAATTGAAGAAGGTTTTCACCTGTAATCCCTTTCATATTCGTGGCTCTCTCAAAATAGAGCCTAAACTGGGATTCAAGTATTCCATAAATCCTTTTAACCTTCTGTTTTTCCCTCAACTGAACACCATAGTCGCTGAGTTTCTTCTTTAGCTGTCCATGTTGTCCTGGTGGGTAACCCTTCTTTTCAATCCCACATTTGTCTTTATAACAACGCTCCCCCTTAAGGTAAAGCTTCATACCTTCTCTTCTACAAAGCTTGCATGATGGTCCTGTATATCTAGCCAATTTAAACCTCCATTAAACTCTTCTTTTCTTTCTTGGTCTACAACCATTGTGGGGAATTGGGGTAGTATCTCTAATAAGAGTTATCTTAATACCTGCAGATTGAATGGCTCTTATAGCACTTTCCCTTCCAGCACCTGGTCCTTTAACGTTGACTTCTACTTCTCTCACACCATAATCAACTGCTTTCTTGGCAGCTGATTCTGCAGCTATCTGAGCAGCATAAGGAGTAGACTTTCTGGAATTTTTAAAACCCTCAGTCCCACCTGCTGACCAACATAAAACGTTACCAGATAGGTCAGTAAACGTAACTATAGTATTATTAAAAGTGGAATGAATATGTGCAATTCCTCTTGGAACAATCTTTTTTTCTCTCTTCTTTCTAACCTTAGTCGCCATTATTCCTCCTAAAACCTACTACTTTCTCTTAATTCCACGTTTACCAGCAAGACCTCTTCTGGTACGTGCATTGCTACGAGTTTTCTGTCCTCTAACAGGCATTCCATTTTTATGTCGGTATCCTCTATAGCAGTTTATCTCAATAAGTCTTTTTATATTCAAGGCGATATCTTTCCTTAAATCACCTTCCACCTTCAGGTTTTCATCGATATACTTACGAATAGAAGAGATCTCCTGCTCTGTAAGATCACCTATTTTCTTATTTCTGTCCAGATTAAGCTCGTCGATTATCCTGTTTGCTGTACTCTTACCTATACCATAGATGTAAGTCAGCCCTATTTCTAGTTTTTTGTTATTTGGGATGTCAACACCAGCTACTCGAGCCACAAATTTCCTCCTTAACCTTGTCTTTGCTTATGTTTGGGGTTTTCACATATCACTCTAACAACCCCTTTTCTTTTAATTATTTTACACTTATTACAGATAGGTTTAACACTTGCTCTCACCTTCATCTCATACACCTCTTTTTACTTATGCCTGTAAGTTATACGGCCTTTTGTTAGATCATATGGAGACATCTCTACTGTCACCTTATCCCCAGGAAGTATCCTTATAAAATTCATCCTCATCTTCCCTGATAAATGACACAATATCACATGCTTATTTTCCAGCTCTACCTTAAACATTGCATTTGGTAGCGCCTCAAGCACTACACCTTCAAACTCGATTACATCATCTTTTTTCCCCATATGTATCCTTTACAATGTTAATATTTCTGGTCCGTTATTGGTAATGACAACAGTATTCTCGTAGTGAGCAGCGTCTTTGCCATCGGCAGTTATCACTGTCCACCCATCATCAAGCACTTTTACCTTCCAATCACCAATAACAACCATAGGTTCTATAGCTAAAACCATGCCAGCCCTAAGCCTTATGCCGCGGTTAGGTTTGCCAAAATTTGGTATCGTAGGCTCTTCATGCAAATGCCTACCAATTCCGTGTCCAAAGTAATCCCTAATTACATTAAAACCATTGGATTCAACATAACTCTGTATCGCATGGGATATATCATGCAGTCTGTACCTTTCATCAGCATATTTCATCCCTTCAAAAAAAGAACGCTCAGTGACTTCCACAAGCTTCTTTCTCTCTTCAGAGACATCACCAACACAAAAAGTCCTGCATGCATCACCGTGAAACCCATCTTTGTAAGCCCCAACATCGATGCTTACAATATCACCTTCTTTTAACACATTATCAGAAGGTATCCCGTGAACAACCACCTCATTTATAGATATACAGGTGGCAGAAGGATAGCCCCTATACCCTTTAAATGAAGGGATAGCAGAACGGGAATGTATAATACTTTCTACAAAATTGTCAAGTGTTTTTGTAGTAACACCTGGCTTAATCTTGCTAGAAACCTTTTCCAGAGCTTCTTTCACAACCTCACAAGCAGCTTTTATCTTTTCAATTTCACTCTTACTTTTAATCTCCACCATTACCCTAATATCTCTTTAATCTTCCTATAAATATCGTCCACTTCCCCAAATCCATTCACAACGTATAGTTTACCAGAATTTTTGTAATAATCTTTCAGTGCTGAGGTCTGCTCATGGTATACTTTGAGTCGTTTTGCAATAGTCTCTTCTTTGTCATCATCCCTTTGATACAATTCACCACCACAATCATCGCATACACCATCTTTTTTTGGTGGATTATATTTTATATGGTACACCTTACCACAACTCTTACATGTTCTTCTACCTGTGAGCCTTTCCATAATCAGGTTATCATCAACTTCGAGGCTAATAATATGCGTCAATGATATATTGAGATCATCCTTCAGCATTGCATCCAGTGCAACAGCCTGAGCTATTGTACGTGGAAAACCATCTAAGATAAATCCATTTTTGCAATCATCCTGTTTAAGACGTTCCCTCACAATACCTATGATAACATCATCCGGAACCAATTTACCCTCATCCATATATTTTTTTGCCATTTTACCAAGCTCTGTCCCCTGTTTAACAGCAGATCTAAGTATATCACCGGTAGAGATCTGAACAACTTTGTAATCATTTATTATATATGAAGATTGTGTACCTTTACCAGCTCCTGGGGGCCCAAGAAAGACTAAATTTACCATGCAGCACCTCGCGGTTTTATTCTACCTTTTGATAAAAAACCATCATAATTATGAGTAATAAGATGTGACTCAATCTTATTGACCACATCCATAGATACTCCAATTACTATTAACACACTTGTACCACCAAAATAAAATGGTACATTGAAAAATTTTAAAATTACCTGAGGCATAATTGCAACAATAGTTAAATAAATAGCCCCAGCAAAAGTCAATCTTGAAAGTGTGTAGTCTATAAATTCAGCAGTATTGCTACCAGGTCTTTTACCAGGTATTACCCCACCACTTCTTTGTATGTTCTCTGCTATATCTGTTGGATTAAATATAATTGATGTATAAAAATAGCAGAAAAATACGATTAAAAGAGCATAGAGAAGATAGTATAAAAAATGACTGGGAGAAAGATAAAAACCTACTCTCTTTATCAACTCGCTACCAGAAAATGATGCCAATGTAGAAGGAAAAGATATAATGGATGCAGCGAATATTATTGGAATAACACCTGAAGTATTTAGCTTAAGCGGTAAATATGATGTGGCAACATTACCCCTAATACCAACAGCACCACGTTTAATATATTGTATTGGGATTCTTCTACTGGCGGCCTCAACGAAAACGATACCAGCTGTTACCGCTACAATAATTACTAAGATACCCACAAGAGTCAAAATCTGTAATTCTCCAGTCTGTAGAAGCCTCAATGTATTAGTAACAGCATTTGGTATTGCAGCGACTATACCTGCAAAAATGATCATGGACATTCCATTGCCTATACCTTTTTCGGTAATCTTCTCCCCAAGCCACATCAGGAAAATAGTACCAGCTGTAAGTGTAAGAGCAGTTATAATTCTAAATCCCCAGCCAGGATAGATTACTACAGATGCACCAGTTGGTGAAGTCATCCCTTCCAGACCAATAGCTATACCTGTTCCTTGAATCATGGAGATCAAAACAGTACCATATCGGGTATACTTTGTAATTTTAGCACGCCCCTCAGAACCCTGTTTTTTAAGCTCCGCAAGATACGGTGATACCACAGCTAAAAGCTCCATAATAATTGATGCGGATATATAAGGCATAACACCAAGACCGCATACGGTAAGCCTACTCAATGCCCCTCCGGTAAACATATCGAAAAAACCCAATATATTTCCGGATTGCCTGGCGAAAAACTCAGTCAGGGCAGTTGAATTTATCCCAGGAGTAGGGATATGAGTACCTATCCGATAAACAATCAAAAGGAAAAGGGTAAACAATATCCTTTTCCTTAATTCTGGTACTGAAAATATATCTTCTAATTTTTTAAACATTAATTACCCCAATTTTTTCACTTCTCCGCCGGCAGTTTTTATCTTTTCCTCAGCAGCAGAGGAGATTTTGTCCACTTCAAAAGTTAGCTTTTTGGTTAAATCCCCAACAGCGAGAACTTTTACACCATCTTTGTTCCCTTTTATCAAACCTTTTTCCACAAGGGTGTCTCTGTTTACAACATCACCATTATTAAATTTTTCTTCTATTTGATAGAGATTTACTATTTCATATACAGTGGCAAACATTTTGTTGTTGAACCCTCTTTTGGGAAGCCTTCTGGTGAGAGGCATCTGCCCCCCTTCAAATCCAGGCTTTGTTTGACCACCTGACCTTGCTTTCTGCCCTTTATGTCCTTTGCCAGCAGTAGTTCCGAGACCACTACCTGATCCTCTTCCTACTCTTTTCCTCGTCTTTGTAGATCCCAAAGCTGGTCTTAAATCATGTATTTTCATACCTTAACCCTCTTTCCGATATATTATTTCGCTAATATCTTTACCTCTGTATGCTGCAATCTTATCAAGAGTCCTGATCTTTTTGAATCCATCGAAAACAGCTAAAATGAGGTTGTTTGGATTTCGGCTTCTGACAGACTTTGCGAGTATATCATGTACACCAGCAAGCTCAAAAAGAGACCTTGTGACACCACCAGAAATTATACCTGTACCAGGTGCTGCCGGCTTCATTATGATCTCCGCCGCTCCAAATTTTCCAATAACCTCATGTGGAATTGTACCTTTTGATATAGGCAATTTTATAAGATTTTTCTTAGCGGCCTCAAGAGCTTTTCTTATGGCATCAGGTACTTCACGAGCCTTTCCATAGCCTATTCCCACAGAACCATTTCTGTCACCAACGATAACCATCGCAGTAAATCTAAATATTCTACCACCTTTTACAACCTTTGTAACTCTACCAATATGGACAACTTTATCTTCCAATTGACTTACACCTGTATTCAAAGCAGTCCTCCTTAAAAATCTAAGCCTGATTCTCTTGCGGAATCAGCCAGAGCTTTTATTTTACCATGATAAATATATCCACCTCTATCAAAAACGACAGACTTTACACCTTTAGCAAGTGCTCTCTCAGCTATCAACTTACCAATTGTTTTAGACACCTCAATGTTTACTTTACCTGAAAATTTTTCTCTCAAATCTTTTTCAAGAGAGCTTGCTGAAACTATTGTGGTACCATTTTCATCATTTATAATCTGAGCATAGATGTACCTGTTGCTTCTATACACAGCTAACCTTGGCCTTGATGCAGTACCAGAAATTTTCTTTCTTATTCTTATATGTCTTTTAACCCTTGAATCTTTTTTATCAGCCATAGATCACCAAACCCCTATCTTATTTTTTACCAGATTTACCGGCTTTTCTCAGAATTCTTTCACCTTCATACTTGATCCCTTTACCTTTGTATGGCTCAGGCGGTCTAAGTGCTCTGAGATTTGCCGCTATCTGACCAACTTTCTGTTTGTCGATCCCTCTAACACCAAATTTAGTTTGAGACTCAACAAAAAACTCAATCCCTTCAGGTGCCTGATAAACAACTGGGTGAGAGTATCCAAGAGAAAAATCTAAATCTTTCCCCTTTAGAGCAACTCTGTAACCAACCCCAACTATCTCAAGCTTCTTTTCAAACCCTTTTGTAACCCCAACGACCATGTTGTTTAATAATGTTCTAACAAGTCCATGCAAGGATCTTACTTCTCGGTGGTCATTATCTCTGGTAACTACTATCTGATTACCATTGATTTCTATATTTATCCCCTGAGGCTTTTCATACGTTAAAGCACCTTTTGGTCCTTCAACTTTAACAATATTACCCTCCAATGAAACCTTTACACTACTATCGAATGAGATCGGTTTTTTACCTATCCTTGACATCTACAGCTCCATTACCAGATTTTACAGAGATATTCACCACCGACCTTCTCCTTTTTACACTGTTTTACAGTTTTGATACCGGAAGATGTGGATACCACACCAGTACCTAAACCACCTAAAACGATATCAAGGTTTTTTGATTTGACGTAAATTCTTCTACCAGGTTTGCTTACTTT
Source organism: Calditerrivibrio nitroreducens (assembly GCA_002878065.1). GTDB lineage: Bacteria > Chrysiogenota > Deferribacteres > Deferribacterales > Calditerrivibrionaceae > Calditerrivibrio > Calditerrivibrio nitroreducens_A. The sequence goes on along the minus strand of PNIN01000020.1, from coordinate 6,724 downwards.
TTCAGCTCCTCTGATTACAGATTCCCCTTCCTCAGTATATTTCAGATAAATAACAATATCTTTCTTATTGTTTTCTGAAATAACTCTGTAGTTTTTGATATAACCCTGGTCTTTAAAAATTTCCAGAACGGATTCCTTTAATTTTGAATGCGGAACAACAACTTCTTGATGTTTCACACGAACGGCATTCATTATTCGTGCGAGCATATCTGCTACTGGATCAGTCATTACCTTTCCTCCATCTCTTTATTATCTGCGGTAACCGATATCTTCTTATTACCAGCTCGACTTTCTAACTCCAGGAATAAGCCCTTCAGAAGCCTGTTTCCTGAAGCAAATTCTACACATATTAAATCTTCTTAAAAAAGCCCTTGGCCTGCCACATATTGGACATCTATTATATTCCCTTACTTTAAATTTTTTCTTTTTAAATGCACTGTGATATTTTGCAGTAGTAGCCACTAATACCTCCTATTTTTGTGCAAAAGGCATACCAAGAGCCTTCAAAAGCTCCTTAGCCTCTTCATCTGTTTTAGCTGTTGTCGTAATTATTATATCCATCCCTCTTATTTTGTCAATCTTATCATAATCTATTTCCGGAAATATAATCTGCTCTTTTATACCGCAGGCGTAATTTCCTCTTCCATCAAAAGAGTTAGGATTAACACCAGCAAAGTCTCTAACCCTGGCAAGGGCAATATTCATAAACCTATTTAGAAATTCATATGCCATCTCTTTTCTCAATGTAACTTTACATCCAATAGGCATCCCTTCTCTAAGTTTAAATGATGCTATAGATTTTTTGGCTTTTGTCACGACAGGTTTTTGTCCTGCAATAAGTGCCATATCATTGACAGCATGTTCAATCACTTTTGGATTTGAAACAGCTTCTCCAAGTCTCATGTTTAAAACCACTTTTTCTACTTTTGGCACCTGCATTATATTTTTATAGCCAAACTTTTTCATCAAATAAGGAACTACCTCTTTTTCATATTTTTCTCTTAACACTGACATGGATAACTCCCTTAATCTTTATCTACAATTTCGCCACATGACTTACAAAATCTCTGTTTTGTCCCATCCTGAAGAACCTTAATTCCCAGACGAACACCTTTCTGACATTTAGGACATAAGTACATAACATTTGATATGTCTATAGGCTTTTCTTTTTCCACAATTCCACCATCAGGATTGAGCTGGCTAGGCTTCATATGTCTTTTTACAACATTAACATTCTCAGCCAATACTTTCTTTTCTTCCTTCAATACCTTAAGGATCTTTGATTTTTTCCCTTTATCTTTCCCGGTGGTAACTATAATAGGGTCATCTTTTTTCAATTTAAACTTAATCGCCATTTCATCCTCCTACAGCACTTCGGGGGCCATTGATATTATTTTCAAGAAACCTTTTGCTCTAAGGTCTCTTGCAACCGGCCCAAAAACCCTAGTCCCGATAGGCTCGAGGTTTTTATTCAATATAACAGCTGCATTATCGTCAAATCTGATATAAGTACCATCAGGTCTTCTCTTTTCTTTCTTAGTTCTAACAATAACAGCTTTGACGACATCCCCTTTCTTGACGTTTCCATCTGGAATAGCATCTTTTACACTACAAACTATGATATCACCTAATCCACCATATTTTCTTTTAGAGCCACCAAGAACCTTAATACACATAAGCTCTTTGGCTCCTGAATTGTCAGCCACTCTTAATCTTGTCTGAACCTGTATCATAACTATACTCCTAAGCCTATTTAATTAAGACCAACTGGTCTTTCCAAAATTCTAACAACCCTCCACCTTTTGGTTTTACTTAAGGGTCTTGTTTCCATAAGCTCAACGACATCACCTACTTTACATTCATTATTTTCATCGTGAGCAACATATTTTTTCCCTTTTTTAACAAATTTGTGATACTTAGGATGCATCTTAAGAGTTTCAACTTTTACAACTACTGTCTTATCCATCTTATCGCTAATTACAGTTCCCCTACGAACCTTCCTCATATTCCTTTCCATACTAACCCTCATTCTCTTTTTCTTTCAAAATAGTTTTTATGCGGGCGATATCTTTTTTTACCTTGCCCACTTTACTTGTGTCTTCAAGATCAGCAGTTGAAAGTTTAAATTTTAACCTGAATAGATCTTCCCTAAGTTCCATCTCTTTTTTTTGCAATTCAGCTTTTGTCAAGTTTCTCAATTCTGCTGCTTTCATTACTCTGCTCCTTTTGGTGTTTCGTTATCTTCCCTTTTAACAAATTTGCACTTTACAGGAAGTTTGTGGGATGCAAGCCTGAAAGCTTCCCTTGCCTGCTCCTCAGTAACACCTTTAATTTCATACAGCATTGTCCCTTCTTTAACCGGAGCAACATAGTATTCCACTGCACCTTTACCTTTACCCATCCTTGTTTCAGCAGGTCTTTTGGTAATTGGTTTGTGAGGGAATATTCTAATATAAAGATTACCACCTCTTCTGATATATCTGTTAATGGCAATCCTTGCCGCCTCTATCTGTCTGCTGGTAAGTTTTCCTTTTTCAAGGGACTGAAGTCCATAATCACCAAAAGCAATCGTATTACCTTTAGTGGCCTTACCCCTTATCCTGCCTTTAAATGTTTTTCTATATTTTGTTCTACTAGGCATTAACATATTATTCTACCTCTGTAGCATTTTTGTTTTTCTCTTCGAGGGTTTCACCTTTGAAAACCCAGACCTTAACACCTATAATTCCATAGGTTGTCATTGCATCGGCAGTACCATAGTCTATATCAGCTCTTAAAGTCTGAAGCGGTACTCTACCTTTAATATACCATTCTGTACGAGCCATATCTGCTCCGGCAAGCCTTCCAGAACAGGATACCTTAATACCAAGAGCTCCCGATTTAAGAGCCTGCACCACTGCTTTTTTCATAGCTCTACGGAAAGCAATCCTTCTTTCAATCTGAAGAGCAATATTTTCTGCAATTAGAGTGGCATCTATCTCAGGTTTTTTTACCTCTCTGATATTGATCTGCACATCAGCATTTGTATAAGCCTTCAGATCTTGTTTTAATTTATCAATCTCTGCACCTTTTTTACCAATTACAATACCTGGCCTGCTGGTATTGAGATTTACCCTCATTTTTTGCCCCATCCTCTCTATTTCGATAGATGAGATACCAGCTTGATTTAATTTCTTCTTCAGGTACTTACGAATTTTAATATCTTCAGAAAGATTCTTTCTATAATCTCTCTTATTAGCATACCATACTGATTTCCAGGTTTTATTTATACCAATTCTCAAACCGATTGGATGAGCTTTCTGACCCACTAAGCACCTCCGCTTTTATTCACCAAGGACTACAGTAATATGGCTAGTTCTTCTCTTAATAAGTGAAGCCCTACCATATGCCCTAGGCATATATCTTTTATAAAATGGTCCACCATCAACCTTAACTTCCAAAAGTTTAAGGTTGCTCACATTCCTGACATTTTTATTCTCCTCTGCATTGGCAACAGCAGATTTTAATGTCTTATATATCTCCTGAGCTGCTTTTTTAGTGGTAAACTTTAAAAGGGCCATAGCCTCATCCACTGTTTTACCTCTAACTAAATCAGCAACCAGTCTTGCTTTCCTTGGAGATACCCTAATATATCTGGCAACAGCCTTTGATATCATATCTTACGCTCCAGTCCTATTTCTTTATTTTCTTGTCATCTTTTTTGTGACCACGAAATGTCCTGGTCAAAGAGAATTCACCTAATTTATGCCCAACCATATTTTCAGTAACATAAACAGGGATAAATTTTTGACCATTATGCACTGCAAAAGTCATTCCAACCATTTCTGGAATTATGGTACTTCTCCTCGACCACGTTTTAATCACTTTTTTATCTCCAGTCTGCTTTGCAACTTCAACTTTTTTCAGCAGGTGATCATCTATAAAAGGTCCTTTTTTAAGCGATCTGGGCACATCTTCCTCCTTTATTTCCTCTTAGTGACAATGTACTTGTTGGAAGGTTTATTTTTCTTCCTGGTCTTATAACCTTTTGTAGGCATACCCCATGGAGAAACAGGATGTCTACCACCCTTAGTCCTACCTTCACCACCACCATGTGGGTGATCTACTGGGTTCATAGCGGTACCTCTTACTGTTGGTCTGATTCCCAACCAGCGGGATTTACCAGCTTTACCGATCACCACATTTTCATGATCTGGATTACTAACCTGACCAATCGTTGCTTTACATTCGGATTTAACAAGTCTTATTTCACCAGAAGGTAAGCGAAGATGGCAGTATTCACCCTCTTTGGAGAGTAGCTGTGCATATGTGCCAGCTGACCTTGCAAGCTGACCACCTTTACCAGGCCTTAATTCTATATTATGAATTACAGTACCCACAGGAATATCTTTAAGCTGCAATGCATTTCCTACTTTTATATCCGCATCCTTACCACTTTGAATTACATCCCCCACCTTCAACCCTAAGGGAGCAATTATATATCTCTTTTCTCCATCTGCATAAGATACAAGAGCAATTCTAGCACTTCTATATGGATCGTACTCGATAGTCTTTACCTTTGCAGGTATTAAATCTTTGTCCCGTTTGAAATCTATTACCCTATAAAGTTTCTTATTGCCACCCCCCTGATGTCTTGTGGTTATTCTACCGAAATTATTCCTACCACCTTTTTTGGGAAGTCTTATAAGTAAAGATTTCTCAGGGGTATCTGTTGTTATATCAGCATAATCATCGTTTGCTCTAAATCTAACGCCTGCTGATGTTGGTTTATATTTTCTTATACCCATTTTAACCTCTCTCTTATACAAATTCCAACTTTTGATCTTCTTCAAGAACTACAATGGCCTTCTTCCAATCATCTCTACGACCCACAACCATACCAAATCTTTTTACTTTTCCTTTTACACCCATAGTTCTTACATCTTTTACCTTAACATTAAAAAGCTTTTCCACAGCTTCTTTGATCTGTATTTTATTAGCTCTTGGATCCACTTCAAATACTACCTGATTTAATTTCTCTTTTAGATCCACAGCCTTTTCTGTAATAAGAGGTCTTTTAATTACATCATAAATAGTCAACATTAGTCAAGTACCTCCATAATGTATGAGAGGGCATCTTTAACGATTATAATATTGTCAGCATTAATAACATCGTAAACATTTAACCCTCTAACATTTAAGAAATCCACTTTAGGTAAATTTCTAAATGCCATAAAAGTCTTATCGTCTATTTCGTTGTAAACAATAAGCACCCTCTTGGATAATCCCATTGTGTCTAACAACTTTTGGGCATCTTTTGTCTTTCCACTTTCCACCACAAGATTATCTAAAATCTTTACTGCAGCATCATCAAATTTTGCCTTCACTGCAGATTTAAGAGCATTTTTAACTTTCTTTTTAGGCATGCTATATGAATAATCTCTTGGTTGTGGTCCAAAAATAATTGCACCACCTCTCCAGAGAGGAGATCTAATAGATCCAGCTCTTGCTCTACCTGTACCCTTTTGTTTCCATGGTTTTCTACCACCACCTTCTATAAGTGCTCTATTCAAAGTGGCATGGGTTCCGGCCCTTCTACAAGCCAGTTGCATTTTAACTACCTCATGTATCAACCATGGTTTGACTGGGTAGGTCATAATATTATCAGAGATCTCAACCTGCCCCACTTTCTCATTTTTTGTGTTCAATACATCAACCAAAGCCATATTGTCCTCTTATTTTTTCTTCTTCGTAGTCTCTTTTATAAAAACAATACTGTTATCATGTCCAGGGATAGCACCTTTTATCAGCAATAAGTTCTTATCTGGCAATACTTTTACCACTTCGAGCTTTTGTACAGTGACAGTCTTGCCACCCATTCTTCCCGGGAGTTTTTTACCTTTCAACGTTTCACCTGGCCACTCCCTCATACCTATAGCACCAGGTGCCCTATGAAAATCAGAACCATGCGCAGCCGGTCCACCTGCAAAACCGTGTCTCTTTATAACACCCTGGAAACCTTTACCTATACTAACACCTTGAACGTCCACAATATCCCCTTCAGCGAAAACAGAAACATTAATCTCCTGACCAACTTGATATTCATCAGGATTTTCAACCTTAAACTCTTTCAGAGTTTTATGGGCATCAACACCATGTTTTTTGAAATGGCCACCCATTGGTTTATTAATCTTCTTTTCTTTCAGTATCTTATCAAATCCAAGCTGAAGGGCATTGTATCCATCTTTTTCGGTAGTTTTCTTTTGAACCACCTGGCAAGGTCCCGCCTGAACAACAGTTACAGGTATAACATTACCTTCAGAGGTAAAAATTTGCGTCATCCCAATTTTTCTACCTATCAACGCTTTTAACATTTTGCCCTACCTTATAATTTTATCTCTACATCTACCCCAGCAGAAAGCTCCAACTTCATCAAAGCATCTATTGTCTGGGGATTATGCTCATAAATATCAATTAACCTTTTGTGTGTTCTTATTTCAAACTGCTCAAAAGATGTCTTATTCACGTGTGGCGACCTAAGGACAGAATATTTTTCTATCTTAGTTGGAAGAGGTACGGGACCAACCACTCTGGCCCCTGTCATCTTCGCTGTCCTTACTATATCTTTCACAGATTTATCCAATATTTTATGATCAAAGCTCTTTAGCTTTATTCTTATTTTTTGTCCTGTCATCTTTTTCCTCTATTACTCGATAATCTCTGTAACAACGCCAGCACCAACTGT
>PNIN01000072.1 GCA_002878065.1 Calditerrivibrio nitroreducens | reverse complement strand
ATATAAGGAAGCTGGTGGGTTTATCTTATTCAAGATATCATCTTTTTTGAATATATTATACGTTTTTTATGCTTTTACTAAAAAGTATGACATAGAGAAAAACAGCAAAACTTATGGTGGCAATAAGGGAAAATATCGGAGAATAATAGCCCAGAGGTATCAAAATTGCCACAGTGATCCAGTGTAGGGTTATGACTGCATTCGAATTTAGAGATATGGGGAAATCTCTAAACCTTAAAATTACCGAAAGCCCTGTGAGATTCCAGCCATATAGTGAAACTATTCTATGTATATCTTTAATAAGTTTTGCATTTTCTAAAGTGTTGAAATTGGTAAAGTAAAGCAAAATATAAGCTATCCCTGTGACTGCTGTAAAATTTAAAAAAGCTATCCCTGAGGATAGAAAAAGCTTTCTCTGCTCCTTATACCCTAAAAAGTAATAAAGTATGAAAACAATGAAAACCATAATAAATAATATACTGGAGATTATGATTTCAAGGATTGGTGATTCAAAAAGTATAAATACAAAGAATACCACCACCCCCACATTTATCACCCAGAAAGATAGTATTTTTAAGAATTTCTGAAAGCCTGAAGGTGCCTTTTGCATGACTGAAAATATTATGGATAGAGTAATAAGGGAAACGGGGAAGGAAAAACCTAAAAAAAAGGTATTAAGCTCGAATTTTCTGAAAGGTAAAAGTTGAAAATATTTATGATTAATGATGGCAAATGAGGAAAGTAAGAGCCCAATGGACAAACAAAGCAGGGAGGCATGATGAAACTTCTCAGACATTTTATATCTACCAAGAAAAAACTGTTTTGGAAAGAAGCCAAATCTCTTAATCCTCACAGATTCCACCACAAAAAACATCACGATCGATATTAATATTGCCGCTTCATATTTTTCAAGAAATGCAAATATGGCATATAAAAAAGATGAAATAAAAAATATAGACGTTTTTCTGGTGAAATTTACCGAACTTTCCGTAAAATAGATAATTAGTGTGCCCCCTGCACATAAGTTTAAAAGAAATATATGTAATCTCTCGAAATGTATCCCCATAAAAAAATGGTGCATGAAACCAAAAATAAGTGCGTTAAGGATTATAAAGTAAAAAAGTGTCCGATTCTTTTCACTCATCCATCACTCCCCAGAAGGTGATCGAGGGCTGAAGTTAGATAAGGGAAATAAAATTTGTAATTTGAAAGATTTAATCTATCAGGTATTACGTAATTATTAGCCAACAATACCTCTTTTCCCAACCTGCCATAGATCAATTCCACTGTTTTTCTATTAAGATTGAGTATTCGCACTTTTTTAAGTTTATTTGATATAGTATCCACCATCTCTTTTTGAGTAACAGGAGATGGTGATACCATGTTGAATACCCCTTCTAATCTATTATGTATTATATGGGTTATCCCATAAATCAGGTCATCCATCGTAATCCAGCTTATATATTGGTTTCCATCTGCCAGGGTGGCTCCCAGATTGAGATTTACAAACTTCAAAAACTGTTTCAAAGCTCCCCCTCTGGGGGTCAAAACTACTCCTATCCTTAATATTGTGGTGGGGAAAAGATCGTTTTTTGCCACCTGTTCCCATTTTTGGCATAGATCGGCAATAAATCCATCCCCTTTTGAGCCATCTTCAGATAATCTTTCTCTTCTATCTCCGTAATACCCTATGGCGGAAGCATTTATGTAATGACTCAAAGGCTTTTCAAGTTTTTTTATTGCCTGAATCAGTTTACTGGTGAATACCACTCTGCTATCATAAATCGCCTGTAATTTCTTATCCGTCCATAACCCCTCAGATATAGGTTCCCCAGCTAAATTGATAACTATATCAAGATGTTCAGGTATATTTGTGAGCTCTTCTTTTTCCAAATTAAAAAATATTTCATCCCTCTGCTTAGCTGTTTTGCGTACTATTTTGTAAACAGTATGCCCAAGTAACCGTAAAAAAGAGGTCAATTCTCTTCCAATAACTCCGCTTGATCCAGCTATCCCTATCACAAACTGTTTATCAGTATGCTGTTTTTTGATGAAATCGATGTCATTCTTTGTAATTGTATGTCTGTAGCTGAAGGTTTTTCTAAGTTTTTCTCTGATCAGCTTTTCAGTAAATATGCTGGAAATTGAAGAAAATAGAGGTTCAAACTCAATGCTATCAGTTAGATAAGATTTGCCATCTTTGTTAGAACCAAATAAATGTGTATGTTCCCACCGCCTGAAAGGTCCGGTAATCTGGATATCCTTAAATTGTTTATTCTTTACATAATCGCAATGCTTTGAAATCCAGCGGAAACAAACCAGAGGTGCCAGCGTAACTAAAAATTCTGCATCAGAATCGATAAGGTTTTGGGGTTCTCTCAACACCACCACATCATCCCATGGCGGAATGAGTCTATTTACAACAGCCTTTCTTTCGTGATAAGAAAAAAGCTCTACAACGCTGCATTCAAACTCTGAAGTATATTCAAATTTTGACATATATTAATTATATTCTCAAAATAAAATAAATCAACAGGATAAATAAAAAGGGTATCTTTTTGGATCCCCAAAATTGTTCAATTATTTTTTTACAGGTATCAAACCATCAACAGTGAAACTGCCTCTGAGTGAAAGTTTAAAATTATTACCATTGCTATCTTTTAAAAATACATCGAAAGCATTGTCGTTTTTTTCTACCTTATCCAGGCTAAACCCTTTCATTTTTGGCAAAAGCTGTTCTTCAACAATATCCTCCACAATAGATTTGCTGACATCAATTATCATTCCTGGATTACCCTTTGATTTTGGACAGGACATATCCTTTTTCTACCATTTTTTTCAAGTCTCTATTTGTAGCCGCAATGACCCTTGTAAATATCTTCTTAGGTTTTGTATCCCCAACTTTTTCTATTTCACCCTCCTGTAGGAATCGCAAAATTTTAGGCTGTATTGACAGAGGTATATCGCCTATTTCATCAAGAAAAATAGTTCCTCCGTCGGCTTCTTCGAGTTTCCCTTTTTTATCAGTATCTGCCCCTGTAAAAGCACCTTTTTTAAAACCAAAAAATTCACTTTCAAAAAGGTTTTCCGGTATTGCTGAACAATTTACTGAGATGAAAGGTTTATGTTTTCTCAGACTTTTTATGTGGATATATTTTGCCACAAGTTCCTTACCAACTCCACTTTCGCCCATTATCAGGACAGGTGCGTCAGTGGGGGAAACTAAGTTGAGCTTTTGCATCAAATTTTTTATGGCTTCGCTACTACCGATTATCTCTGGTCTGATAGTTTCTTCGGAAATTATTTTTAGATTTTCATTTTCTTTTTTCATCGCAGAAAAAGATAAAGCTCTTTTTACTGCCAGAACAAAATCGTCATTGTCAAAAGGTTTGGAGATATAATCGTAAACCCCTTTTTTGAGAGCATTAACTGCGTCTGAAATATTGCCATATGCAGTCATTATAATTAAGGGTATATCCCTGAGGCTCTCTTTTATCTTTTCAAATAGCTTATATCCATCCCCATCTGGTAGTCGTAAATCTGTTATCACAAGGTCAAAATCATCGGTGTCGATAAGATAAAAAGCATCTTTTATGCAATTGCAGGTTACAGCATCAATCTTTTCTTTTTGTAGAAGCATCTTAATTATTTTTGAAAGTGATTCGTTGTCTTCAACTATAAGAACTCTGTTCATATAGGTATCCTTAGAGTAAATTTAGCTCCATTATCATTCTCCACAAAAATCTTTCCACCTATCTCATCACTTAATTTTAAAGAGATAGACAGACCTAATCCAGTCCCATCTTTTTTTGTGCTATAAAAAGGATCAAAGATCCTGTTATAATCTGATTCTTTAATACCTCTACCATTATCTTTAATCATAAAATATATATATTTTTCGTCATTATAAATAGTAATTTCAACTTTACCATCTGTTATTTCCTCTGCAGCTTCGAATCCATTTACTATAAAATTTAGCAATATATGTTTGAGTGCAATTCTATCAGATATAATATAATCAATATTACTTTTATTATTAATGGAATAACAAACGCTTTTATCTTTTAAATACATCTTTATATAGGTTGTTAATTCATCCAGGATTTCTGAAATACTTGTTCTTTCTTTATTGAATTCAGATTTACGAATAAAATGGTTAAACTTATTTAAAAAACTTTCAAGTTGCTCACTTTCTTTTATAATGATATTGATGAGTTCTTCATTTTCTTTGTCGTCTTTTAAAAGTTTTGCTGATGATTTTATTGATGTTAATGGATTTCTAACTTCATGGGCTATTGAAGCACTTACCTCTCCCATTAGCCTCAATCTGTCTATCCTTGCAAGCTCCTTTTCTATTTTCATTCTCTCTTCAATGCTATTTTGGAGTTCAGTCAAGAGTTCTGCCTGCCTTATATTTGCCTGCTCTAATTTCTTCTTTTCTATAAAAAGCTTCTGAGTGAAAAATCCTGTGAAGAGAGCTACGGTATACATCATCAATATCTCTATAAATCCTCTTAATTTATAGTGGGGCAGGTTAAAGAAATACAGATAAACCTCATGATCGTATAAAAACGATATAATAAACGCGGAAATAAATCCACCGAGAAGACCCATTTTGATGGATGCATATATAACTACAAGATAGTATAGATAATAATGCATTATATGTATAAAATGGAACTGATCCTGCACAGATTTATGTAGATAAGTAACCATAACTATTGAAGAAATAATTATAATATACTCTTTTTTCCCGGCTGGTATATATAATTTGTCAATTGACAATTTTCCCATCCTCCAACAAAAAGCTTTTTGAGCCCAAACTGGCAAATTCTAATTCAAGGCAAAATCTTTTCTTCTCAATGATTCTATCATCTTTTTATCTTCAAAATCGATCTTTACGTTATTGAAAGAGATATCCCCCTCATCTGGTTTCAAAAGAGTACCTGCTACATTCAAAAGAGTACTTTTACCAGAACCGGATCTACCTGTTATCGATACAAACTCTTTTTCCTCTATTGTAAGGCTGACATCTTTTAGCACAACAGTATTTTTTTTATTACTATTAAACGATTTTGATACTCCTTTTAAAGTTAACATCTTGCCTCCTTATAGTGAAACGATTGTATCTGCAGGCTCTATTGTGGAAGCTTTATAAGAAGGGTAGCTTGCGGATATTAAGCTTAATAATACCATGGCAATCACCACAAAAAGCATTTCTAACAGATTGAAGGAAAAATTTATATTCTCAACATGAAGATATTTTAAAACTGAATTACTTACCATAAGGCTTAAAAGATAACCCACCAATCCACTTAAAAAACCTATTAATACTCCTTCAAAGCTGAATATTATAAAAATATCTCCACTGGAATAACCCATACTTCGGAGAATCCCTATTTCTTTTTTCCTTTCATTTACAGAATTAAAAATAAAAAGCGCTATCATAAAGCAGGAGGTTATGAGTATCACACCGCTCACCATATAGGATAGGTGTTGAACGAAGTGAATTGCCGACATCCTCTGTTTGACGATCTTCTGTAAAGCGTTGATTTTAACATCTGGGATAACCTTTTCAAGCTCTGCAACAATTTCATCTATTGGGCAGCCGGAGCATAAAGCGGAAATTTCAATAAAATTGCCTTTATTTATAAGCGCTGTCATTTGTTGCAATGTTAAGATGTCTATAAAAACAAGGTAATCCTCTTCAGAACCAACCTTTTCTAATATTCCAGAGACTTTAAATAATTTACCATGCAGGTTAACTTCATCACCTGTTTTTAACTTTAAGTTCATTGACGTTTCTGAACCAACCAGGATCTCATCTTTGTTGTGGGGTACAGTGCCATTTATATTCCAGTAATTTTTTATTTTAAGCTCTTCTGCAAAATTTACACCGACAACACCTATTTTTTTCCCATTAATCTCTTTTACAACTACTAATTTTGGTGCTATTACACTGATGTTGTTTTTATATTTAATATTTCTGATTTTATCTATTAGTGGTGGTAGTTCCAGATACTTTATGTCATATAATATATTTCCAAGGTTTACACTACCATAATTGATAGTGAGGGATTCAGATTTTGGATTAATTATTATATCAGCACCAAATTTATTCAGTTTCTCTTCAAGAGTTTGGGAAACCACTTTAGAAACTTTATATAAAGAAACTACACCAACAGAAAAAATGAACAATATTATGCAACTCCTCAAAATTTTTCGTCGAATATTCTTCAAAGGTATTGTAAAGATATTCACCTGAAGTCCTCCTAAAAATAGTTATAATGGGATGCCAATTCACTTACTGAGATCTTTACATAATCTTTTTCTATGTGAAATTTTAATGGTGATGGATTGCAACCGCCCCTAAATTCCCTATTCTGGTAATATGAAACTTCTGACCACAGCTGTTACAAATCATAAAATTGTTGGTTTGTGAGTAACCTTTTCTGGCGGGATAACAGACACCACAGGCATCAAAGGCCGCTCTGATTTTACCATCATTTGTTTTTAATAGAAAAAATTTAATATTTTTACCTTTGTAATCATAACTGTAAAAAGTTGCTTTTTCATTTTTAATATCCCTGGTGGGGATCATAATAAATCCATTATTGTCATGGAGTTTTTTGTAATTATCACCAAAGAAGGTAAAGCCACTTGTGAGTGTTAAAATTAAAAATATAAGAATATTCCTCATGAATTGCCTCCTGAACTATTTTTATGATTAATATGCAAAAGGTTTGCCAGTTTCCAAAATAATCTTGCATAAGCTAAAAATAATGATATAATTCACATATCCTTTATAAACGGGGGTTATATGATTAATTATGTTTTAGATACAAATGTGATCCTTTACGATCCGAAAGCGATTAATGCATTTGAAGATGCCATAATAAATATACCTATCATGGTAATAGAAGAGATAGATAACTTCAAAAAGAATATGGATCAAACGGGTTATAACGCAAGGTTTTTTGCACGAGTTCTGGATGAGTTGAGAAAAGAGGGGGATTTGAAGACAGGTGTTATGCTGCCAAATGGTTCAAAGATAAGGGTAAATATCTGTAACCATACTATTAGTTCAAAAGTATCAAACGATCTCATAAGAGATAAAGCCGACAACCTCATAATATCAGTGGCAATCTGGCTCAAAGAGCATGAACCTTATGAAACAGTTTTTGTCACAAAAGATGCAAATCTCAGGATAAAAGCTGATGTATTTGGTATAAGGGCGATAGATTACACACAGGAGAAAACAGAGATAAAGGAGTTTTCTGAAGGGACAAGGGTGATTAATGTTGCTGATCATTTGATTGATAAAATCTACAAAGAGGGGATTATACCCAATCCGGGAATTGAGGGTACAATAAATGAATATCTAAGACTGGATTCGGAGGAAAGACCCGGTCACTCAGCACTTGTAAGATTTGATGAACAACTAAATCTAAAAAAAGTATTGGAATTTAAGGATGGGATATGGGGGATATTTGCCAGAAATACAGAGCAAAGATTTGCCTTTGACGCATTAATGGATGATAATATAAAGCTTGTGTCTCTTGCTGGTATTTCCGGAACTGGTAAAACTCTGCTGGCGGTGGCCGCAGGATTAAAAAAAGTTGTGGATGATCAGGTTTACAAAAAGTTACTCGTATCAAGGCCAATTTTTCCAATGGGGAAGGACCTTGGATATCTTCCCGGTGAATTGAAGGATAAGATAAACCCATGGATGCAACCGGTGTACGACAATCTAAATTTGCTGCTGGATCAGAGTGAAAATCCTTTGACTTATAGAGAGCTATTTGCTCAGAATATGGTGGAGATAGAAGCGCTCACCTACATAAGGGGGCGTAGCATACCACACCAATTTTTCATAGTGGATGAAGCCCAGAATCTAACCCCCCATGAGATAAAAACGATCTTAACCAGAGCTGGTGAAAATACCAAAATTGTATTAACCGGAGATCCCAACCAGATTGATAACCCTTACATAGATTTTTATTCGAATGGATTAAGCTATGTAATAGAGCGTTTTAAAAATGATCCTATAGCTGCCGCCATATATTTAACAAAAGGGGAAAGATCGTTGCTTGCATCAAAATCAGCAGAAAAACTGTGAGGTTTATATGGAAAGATATATTGAAGAGATAATCAATGACGTAAGAAGTGTCCAGAATAGGTTTTTTTCAGAAGCAGCACCATTACTACTTGAGATTTCAAGGGATATTGCGAATACCTTCTTATCGGGTGGGAAACTTTTGATATGTGGCAATGGCGGTTCCGCTGCAGATTCCCAGCATATGGCGGCGGAGTTTGTGAATAGATTTAAAATGGAGAGACCCCCATTACCGGCCATTGCCCTTACAACTGACACATCGATTATCACATCTATTGGGAACGATTACAGCTTTGAAGATATATTTTCCAAACAGGTGGAGGCCCTCGGTACGGAAAAGGATATTTTAATAGGTATCTCCACAAGTGGAAACTCACCGAATATTCTTAAGGCTCTTAGATCTGCATCAAAAATCGGTATGAAGGTTATCGGTTTTACAGGTAAAACAGGTGGCAAAATGGTTGGCCTTTGTGATAAGATTGTAAAAGTGGATACCGATGTTACCGCAAGAATTCAGGAGATACATATCATAAGTTTCCACATCATTTGCGGACTTGTGGATGAGATCCTCTTTGGGAAATTTTCCGAGGTGGAATAAATGGCTATTATCGATAGAAATGACGTAAAACCTTTTTTTTCAATTTTAAGAAAAGAACAGAAGATTGTCTTCACAAATGGTTGCTTTGATATCCTCCACATTGGACATATAAAATATTTAACTGAGGCCAAAAGACTCGGTGATATTCTCGTCGTTGGGGTAAATTCTGATGAATCGGTTAAAAGATTAAAAGGGGAAAAGAGACCTATTAATAACCTGTCCGAAAGGATGTATATGCTCGATGCATTAAAGTCGGTGGATTTTGTGACCTATTTTGAAGAGGATACCCCTTATAATCTCATAAAAGATATAATGCCCCATTTCCTTGTAAAAGGGGGGGACTGGAAGGTGGATCAGATCGTGGGATCTGACATAGTATTGAGTAATGGAGGAGATGTATTGTCCTTAAACTTTGAAGAAGGATTCGCCACAACAAACATTATCGAGGAGATTATAAAAAGATACTGTGATAATTAAAGAATACTCCGGCCTCTGGGGGGCTTCAAGATCCTACTTTCTTTCAAAGATTGTTGATAAAGATAAGCGATATCTGGTAATATGTGATGATTTTTTGTACGAAAGGTTATTAAATGAATTGAGCTTTTTTTTAACCAGAAATAAACTTTACCCTTTCCCTTCATACATGCATGAGCCTTTTGAAAAGTCAAGGATATTACCATCAATTGTTGGTGAAAGGATTACAACTTTACTTAATCTTATGGAAGATAAACCAGCCGTTGTACTTACAAACGTATATGCTCTTGCCAAAAAACTCCCCCCCAGAGAGACAATAATTTCTTCAATATGTTATATCAAAAAACATGGCAGATTCGATAGGGATGAATTGATATACTACCTCGATTATTTAGGTTATGTACATGTGGAGATTGTCACTGATCCGGGGGAATATTCTTTTAGGGGTAGCATAGTGGATTTTTACCCTGTGAATAATGATCTACCTATCCGGGTGGAGTTTTTTGATGACGAAATTGAAAATATATTTGAATACAATCTTGAGACACAAAAAAGGGTCAATGAATTAAAAGAGTTCCAGATCATTCCTGCAACAGAAGGGATCTACGATCTGGATGAATTCAGAAAGGCTTTAAAAAATACGCCGATGGAAGAGAAGGCTGAAATTTATGGGAAGTTTGCAGGTCACCACTGGTATGCACCGCTGATATATCAAAATATGTATCAGCTTTTCGATTTTTTAAATGACTTTGGGATAATCTACATAGGTGAGGGGATCCAGAAAGAGATCGATCTGTTTTATAACAGGTTGAGCGATTCTGTTGCCGAATATGAGATATCAGAAAGCCTTTCGCAGGCTAACTTCATCATGAAAAGTGATCTTTATAATTATCTTTCCGACAGGGGGATAATAGTTTTATCTGAGGTCATCTCTGAAAGATCTATCAAAAACCCGGATTATAAGAGTATTCAATTTTTGGTCCCTCCCACTAAAAATAGCTATCAGGCCCTCTCAAATATGGTTGAGATTTTTAAGAAAAATAGAGAAAATGGAATAGCTACGGTATTTTTCACAGAGAGCGAAAAATTTCAAAATATCATTAAGGATTTTTTTAGAGATTACGAAATCGATATCTATTATCCTCTTAATCTTTTTGAAATTAGCAAAGATAAATTAAATATCTATCCTTATACCATAACCGGAGGATTTTTAAATGAAAAGGATAAGCTTTTCCTATTAAAGGATGAAGAGGTATTCGGTTTTGTTAGAAAAGGGAGAAAAAAAGAGAAAAAAGAGGTTTTTCGCACAAATATAAGTGATCTGGAGCTGGGCGATTATGTGGTTCATATAGACTATGGTATAGGTATATTCAGGGGGCTTGAACACAAAACTATTGGTGGGATAGAGGGGGACTATATAGCCATTGAGTATGAAGGTGGAGAGCTACTCTTTGTATCCCTTGAAAATATCTCACATATTCAAAAGTATATTGGAAAGGGGGACGTGGCTGTAAAGCTAAACTCCCTGCAAAATACCAGATGGAAAAAATTAAAAGAGCAGGCACAGAAAAGTGCAAAAAAAGTTGCCATAGACCTGTTGAAATTATATGCAGAGAGGAAGGCAAAGACAGGTTTTTCATTCAAAGATGATGGGATATTTATGAAAATGATAGAGGATAGCTTTGAATACGATGAGACAGAAGATCAGATGAATGCCATCAGGGACGTTATTGCAGACATGGAAAGTGAAAAGGTGATGGACAGGCTAATTTGTGGAGATGTGGGGTTTGGTAAGACAGAAGTTGCAATAAGGGCTGCCTGTAAGTGTTGTGCATCCGGAAAACAGGTGGCATTACTTGCCCCAACGACAATTCTTGTAAAGCAGCATTTTGAAACGTTTAAAAGGAGATTTTCAAATCTTCCATTTAAGATAGAATATGTATCAAGATTTAAATCTAAGAAAGAGATAGATACAACTCTCCAAAGGGTCGCCAATGGTGAGATAGATATAATAATAGGTACCCACAGGTTGTTATCAAACGATGTAAGTTTTCACGATCTGGGGCTTCTCATAATAGATGAGGAGCAGAGGTTTGGGGTAGCCCATAAGGAGAAGATCAAAAATCTAAAAAGCAATATAGATGTGCTTACCTTGAGTGCCACTCCGATACCAAGGACTCTCCAGTTTTCTCTGACGGGAATAAGGGACATAAGCGTCATCGAAACACCTCCGGAGGAAAGATTACCAGTAATTACAAACATTATTAATAACGAAGAGGATGTGAAAAAAGCGATTATTCACGAATTGAAAAGGGGTGGACAGGTATACTATCTCTACAACGACCTTTCAAAAATTGAAGAGAAAGCATATTCAATAAAGTGTATGCTTCCGGAGGCCGAGGTGGCAATAGCTCATGGACAGATGGATCCTGAAAAGGTGGAGAAGACTCTCGATGCATTTTATGATGGGGAAATCGATCTTCTTGTGTGCTCTACAATTATTGAAAACGGCATAGATATACCAAATGTAAATACCATAATTATAGATGGGGCTGATAAATTTGGACTCTCACAGCTATATCAGTTGAAGGGTAGGGTGGGTAGATCAAGGGTGAGAGGGTATTGTTATCTTTATATCAGAAACTTCAATATTTTAAGTGCTATTGCTAAAAAAAGGCTCAAGATTATCCAGCAGATGTCTGAATTAGGCAGTGGATTTAAAATTGCATCCTATGATCTGCAATTGCGTGGGGCAGGGGAGCTTCTGGGTGCCGAACAGTCTGGGCATATTTCAAGTATAGGGTATGAACTTTATATTCAGATGATCAATGATGCTATTAAAGAGCTTCAAGGGGGTAAAGAAAACAGTTTTGAAACAGAGCTACAATCATCTATCCCCTATTTTATTCCTGCAGATTATATTTTGGAGCCATCTGAAAGGATGAGATGGTACAACAGGCTTGTAAAAATAGATGAAAAAAGCTTATCACTGTATTTAGACGAACTAACATCCAACTATGGTACCCCCCCCACACCTGTACTAAATCTATTAAAGACGATGCTCATTAAAGCTTTGGCAACTTCATTAGCAATCAAAAGGGTATCTATTATGAACAAACAGATAAAGTTTAGCTTTGATCAGAATACCCGAATACCCATCGAAAAGATATTAGAGATTTTTAGTGAGCTAAAGCTAAAAGGGAACTTTACAAAAGATAACTCATTAATAGTTCATACAGAAACACCACTTGATACTTGCGTAGAACTGTTAATTTTTCTTAAATAAAAGCTAAATTTCATAACAATCTATTTTTTAATAGCATGATAAATTCGATACAAAATAGAAAGGTAAGCTGATCAACTAAATAGTCGTTTGTTAATTAAAAAACCTCTGATATATCCTATTCGAATAAATATCTTTGTACCTCTTTTTTATAAAAATTCTATGAAATACAACTCCAAAAAGAAATCCACCGATGTGAGCCCACCACGCAATACCAGAGGCATTCTGGTTTGCCACCAACGAGAATGTACCGGAAATGATCTGTGTGTAAAACCAAAAGCCTAAATAGATGATAGCAGGGATTTCAATGAAAAAGGGTATTATGAAAATCGGTATAAGGGTAACGATCCTTGAATGGGGGAACATTATGAAATAAGCTCCCATGATACCAGCAATGGCACCGGATGCCCCCACAGCAGGGATTGTAGAATCGATATTAAATATGAAATGGGTGAAACTGGCTGCTAATCCTGATAACAGGTAAAACAACAGATATTTAAAATGCCCCAGTTTATCTTCCACATTATCCCCAAAGATAAAAAGTGTCCACATATTACTAATCAGATGAAACCAGCTACCATGTAGAAAGATATTTGTTAAAAAAGGCCAATAATTATCAGCATAAAAACCATAAAAAAATTTCCATTCAGTATTGGTAAAGCTTGCAGGCACAAGTCCAAAAAGATAGAATAATTCGTTCAAAAGATGAGGGGGCAGCGAAACCTCATAAAGGAATATTACTACATTCAAAGCAATAAGAGTGTAGTTTACAAAAGGGAAACTGCTGCGTGGTATAATATCTCTAATCGGTAACATAATTTTAATTTAACAATTAAAAAAAATAAATCAAGTGGGTAAATTTTATTGTGAAGTTTTTAAAAAAAAGAGATTCCGATCTGGCAACTACCTTGAATATGAGATGATGTTTTTATTCCTATTTGGGGACAACCTCACATGGATATAAAAGGTTTTTGTTTTCCCTATATGCTTATTAATACGAAAAAATAGTTAATTTTTGGGATTTTTCTAATTATTAGTTTAGCTTTAAAAATATGTTGCATTTATAAAGAAATTATGTTATATTAATGCTAATAATTAAAGTTGAAATATGGGGGGTAGAAAAGAATCCTCTCTAAATAGTTAGTAAAAAGGGTGTTTATGTCTATAACTCTTTGTTATCAATGCTATATTTCAAAAATGGGGATTGATTTCCTTTGGCGGTAGCATGCGAAAATGGGTAAGTGAAAAAGGATAAAATTAAGAGAGTTAGAGAAAAGTGTTTTTAATATAATAATATTATAGAGGTAAAAAATGCTTACTGCTATTAAAGAAATTGGAGAAATTGTAACTGTTAAGGAAAAGAATATAGATGGAAAAGTTTTAACTATTATGCTTGATAATGAACAAACCTATTTGGGGATAGAAATAGAAGATTATGATTCTGAAAAAGTTAATAAATACCTATACAAAGAAGGAGCTTCAAAGGGGAATGCTCCATCTCCATTTTGTCCGATCACAGAACCCATCAAAAGTTTTAAAAAATTGGATAATTGGTTAAAAAAGTGTGTTGATATGTGTAGCAATGAAGAAGAAAGTAATAAGTATTTTATAAGTAAGATATATAAAATGATTCGAAAAAACGAAAGTGATATTAGTGAAGATCTTAGAAGTAAAATTAACGAAATCCCTAAGAAAACAAGTAAGTTTCTTACAATAAAGATAGATAGAAAATTTCTTGGAGAGTATGATATTTTTAGAAAATGTGTTGATTCTTTTGCTGAGGAAAAAAGAAAGAAATCTGCTAGCGTTGGCACCTGTTCTGTATGTGGCAAGTTTGATACAGAAGTAAGTGGTAAAACTGATGTTTTTAAATTTTATACAATTGATAAGCCTGGATTTATTACTGGTGGATTTAATGAGTCTCATGCATGGAAAAACTTTCCTGTCTGCATAGAATGTAAGTCATTATTGGAGAATGGCAAGAAATTTATAGATACTAAATTAAATTTCAAGTTTTATGGTCTAAACTATTACCTTATACCCAGATTACTTATAGGCAGTAAAGATATACTAAAAGAAATCCTTGAAATTATGTCAGACACTAATAAAGTAATTAGTTTAAAAAAACGTATCAAAAAGAGGATTACTAGCGATGAAAATGAAATTTTAGAATATCTTTCTGAAATCAAAGATATCCTTACAATTAATTTTCTTTTTTTGAGAAGAGAACAAAGTGCTGAAAGGATTTTATTATTGATAGAAGATGTCTTACCTTCAAGGATTAAAAAAATTTTTGAAGCTAAAGATCGTGTTGATAATATTTTTATTGAGGAGTTTAATTTTGGTAGGATACGGATATTTTTCTCAAAATCCGATGAAGGGAAAAAAGAAAACGACCTGAACAAATACTTTCTCGAGATAGTTGACAGTGTTTTCAAAGGCAAGAGGCTTGATTTTTCATTTATTGTGAAGTTTTATATGGCAGTTATTAGAAAAGAGTTTATAAAAGATAGATATTTTAGTTCAAGGGTAAAAGATGCCTTAATGAGTACAATATTTTTTGAAAATCTTGGTTTGATAACTTTTGAGGAGGTAAAAGATATGGAAGAAAGTATATTTAGCAGCATATTTGGCAGATATGGGAAGTCATTGAGCAGTTCTGTTAAACGAGGAATTTTTCTCATGGGATCGCTAACACAGTTACTCCTTAATAAGCAATGGAGTGAAAGGAATTCAAAGTCTTTTATGAAAAAACTGAAGGGATTAAAAATGGATGAAAAAGATATTAAGGCACTTTTATCAGAAGTACAAAATAAGCTTGAAGAGTATGATGCTTTTGATAAAGGGAAAAGAGCTATAGCTTCAGAGATCTCTAAATATTTTCTCGAAGCAGGAGAAGGATGGAAGATGTCGGTTGATGAAATAAATTTTTATTTTGCTTGTGGTATGAACCTTGCTTCTGATGTTGCAAGTATTGTTTATAAAAAAGAGAATATTATCGATAAGGAGGAATAAAAAATGTCAAAATTGATTAAAAACCGTTCAGAAATATTGTTTATCTATGATGTGACTGATGCAAATCCAAATGGTGATCCTGTGGACGAAAATAAGCCGAGGATAGACGAGGAGACAGGGGTAAATATTGTTACGGATGTAAGACTGAAAAGAACTATCAGAGATTATTTAATTAACTTTAAGGATAAGAGAGACGAAATATTTGTAAAAGAAATTATTAAGGATGACGGAACACAAATGTCTCGGGATGAAAGGATTGAGCTAGAAGATATTAAGACATTAGAGGATAAAGAAAAACTTATGAGAAAATATATTGATTTAAGATTATTTGGGGCAACCATTGGTTTGAAAGGGAAGAAATCCAACAAGGAAGATGAAGAAAAAAAGCAAAAAGGTACTTCAATTACATGGACAGGCCCTGTGCAGTTTAAATATGGAAGATCATTGCACAAGGTTACTCTAACCTTTATAAAAGGGACAACCGTTATACCTTCGAAAGAAGGACTGGCCCAGGGGACATTTACTGAAAGGTATATCCTCCCTTATTCACTTATAGCTTTTTATGGAATCGTTAATGAAAATGCTGCGCAGCAACAAGGCATTGAACTTACAGAAGAGGATATTTTGTTAATGCTCGAGGGGATTTGGAATGGTACTAAAAACTTGATATCTGGTTCAAAATTTGGTCAAATGCCAAGACTGCTTATGCAAGTAATTTACAAAGAAGGAAGCAACTTTTATATAGGAGAACTTGATAAAAGAATTTCCATACATTCAACAAAAAATAGTGATGAAGAGATTAGAAGTATTTCAGACTTAAAAGTTAATATTACGGATTTGATTAAGGCTTTAGATGCTCACAAAGATAAAGTTGAAAAAATAAGATTAAAGGTTGATGAGAGGCTCCTTTTTGTTAAAGATGAAAAAGATATTACAATTAGGGAGGCTTTGTCCAGTTTATTACCAGTTGAAGATCTTGTTTTTTAGTCAAAAGGGAATTGTATGAAAGTTTTAGTTTTTGACATTTGGG
Source organism: Calditerrivibrio nitroreducens (assembly GCA_002878065.1). Classification (GTDB taxonomy): domain Bacteria; phylum Chrysiogenota; class Deferribacteres; order Deferribacterales; family Calditerrivibrionaceae; genus Calditerrivibrio; species Calditerrivibrio nitroreducens_A. Next base: position 5,875 of record PNIN01000072.1, on the reverse strand, counting down.
GAGATTATGGACATTTCCGTAAGTTTTACACCACTTCATCACCTCTCACATTTTCATTCCCGCCGCCGCCGACAATTGCTGGGATACTCGGAGCTATCTATGGCACGGATAAAAATACAAACGAATATTTAGAAATATTTGGAACTAATAAGTGTATGATTGCATTAAGAATATTAAACCCGGTCAAGAAAGTAAGGATGGGGCTCAATCTTCTGGAAACAAAGGGAACAAATTTTTGTCGTCCAATGAGTGATGGGAATTTTGCTCCCCGTATACAGATAAGGACAGAGTTTCTTAAAGACCCTCGTTTTAGAATTTATGTTAGCCATAAGGATGACAAAGTTTTTGATAGGCTCTCTGAAATCATCGAATTACACCAGCCATATTATACAGTTTCACTCGGATTGAGTGAACTGCTGGCGGATTTCAAATATGTTGGGGTTTATCAAGCAGAGATAATAACCAGCAGCGAAGCGGCAGAATTATCTACTACTGTTTTAGTGGACAATCTTATCAAAGACGGTCTTGAGATTGAAACAGGCAAAAAATATTTTAAAGAAAAGATACCAATGGTAATGAACAAAGATAGGGTTGTGGGAAAATATGATTATGTCGTTTTTGAGCCTGATGGGAAGAAGATAAAAGCAAGAGTAAAAACTTATTATAGAATTGAAAATGATGAAAATATTGCCTTCTTCTGAACTTTACTCTCATCCCAATAGATTATTGGAAGAACATCTTACCGGGACTGCTAAACTTGCTGAATTATTCTTATCTGAAAAGCCTCCAGAAGTAAAAAAACAACTTGTTGATATAAGTAAAATTATTGCTCTATCACATGACATCGGTAAGTCAACAAAATTCTTTCAAGATTATTTGAATGCTGAAGATAGAGAAAAAGAAAGACTTAAAACCCAGAAAAAAACAAAACATAGTCTTTTGTCTGCTGTGTGTGCATATTATCTTTCAAAACAAATAACAGATGATAAGCTTTTACCTTTTTTTGCTTTTGTCACTGTGAGAAGGCATCATTCAAATCTTATTGATCTATCTGATGAGGTAACATTGTATGGCGAGGAAGATACAGTAGAATTACACCATCAGGTGGAAAGTATAGATGACAAGAAATTTTCTATTCTGGCGGACATTCTTTTTAAGGCAGGTTTTCCTACACTTTTAAACAAAAAGATTATTGGAAGCTGGGTTGACAATTTAGGTGAAGAATTAAAACTCCTCAAAAAATGCATCAGAAAATTAGATAAAGAACCCATCAATTTCATAACTCTAAATTTACTATACTCCCTTCTCCTTGATGCTGACAAAAGCGATGTGGTATTAAAGGATATTTCACTATTTGAGCGAAAGGGGTCTATACCTGGGAATCTTGTAGATAGCTATAAGGAGCGAAACTCCTTTAAAGATTCTCCTATCAATTATCTAAGAGAAAAAGCTTATCAAGAGATTGCACATAACATTATAAATCTTGAAGAAAAGATTTTCTCCATAAATCTTCCTACTGGGCTGGGCAAAACTCTGACATCCCTGTCTTTTGCATTAAAACTACGAGAAAAGATAGGTTTAAATCATCGCATTATATATGCCCTTCCATTTTTGAGCATCATCGACCAAAACAGCCTCGTTTTTGAGTCTGTCTTAAAATCAAATGGCATTGAACCTTACAGTAATATACTTTTAAAACACCATCATCTTTCGGAGATTGTTTACAAAAAGGATAATAATGAAGAGGATAAAAATGAAATTGAATACGATGGAGCAAAAATTCTCATTGAAGGATGGAATGCCGAGATAATTATAACAACTTTTATTCAACTCTTTCATTCATTGATTTCAAACCAAAACAAATCCATCAGAAAATTTCATAGGCTATCAAATTCCATCATAATCCTTGACGAAATTCAGTTTATTCCTGTTAAATATTGGATGGTGCTGAAAAAATTGTTATTGAAAATTTCCGAGATGTTAAACACTTACATAATATTTGTGACAGCTACAGAACCATTGATTTTTGGGAAAGGGGAGATTAGAGGACTTGGGGATAGGGATTTTTACTTCAAAGCGTTGGATAGAATTGTAATGAAGCCTCTTTTGGATAGGGAGATGACAATAGATGAATTAGCACAGCTTTTTGAAATAAAAGATGGAAGAAGCTATCTTTTTATATTAAACACCATCACTTCTGCCAGAACTTTTTATAATCTGATTAAGGAAGCTGGAATCTCCACAACTTATCTGTCAACACATATAACACCCCGAGAGAGACTTGAAAGAATTGAAAGAATCAGGACTGGAAAGTATAAAGTAGCTGTCTCAACCCAACTTGTGGAGGCAGGAGTTGATATCGATTTTGATGTTGTTGTCCGTGATCTTGCTCCGTTAGATTCCATTAATCAGTCTGCAGGTAGATGTAACAGAAACGGTAAACAAAAGGGGGAAGTTTATATTGTCTCTTTAAAAGATGATCAGGGACGGCTTTATTCCTCTTATATTTACGATGTTGTTCTTATAGATATAACAAAAAAAATATTGAATAGACAAAAAGAGATTAAGGAGAGTGATCTTTTGTCGTTGATCGACGAATATTATAGAGAGACAGAAGCAAAGAAATCTCAAGCCATTTCAAGTGAACTAGAAGATGCAATAACAAATCTCAGATATGACAGTAATAAAGAAGGAATATCAATTTCAGATTTTAAATTAATAGATAATGATTATTATAAAATAGATGTATTTATTGAGATAGATGATGTTGCTAAGACAATCTGGCAGCGCTATCTTGACTTAAAATATGTTAAGAACTTATTTGAAAGGAAAAAATTATTTGATTTATTAAAAGCCGATTTTTATCAGTATGTAATATCCATACCTGCGAATACTGAGAATAGGCCATCTCTAACTGAAGGATTCGGATATGTGAAACAGGATATCTTAGAAGAATATTATGATAAAGAAACTGGTTTCAAAATAAAAGATAATAGAACTATTGTCATATGGTAAAGTGAAAATTATGCAAATAAATAATCTTAGACTCTGGCTTATTACAGATTCCAGTTTAAATAGAGCTGATGCTGAGAAGATAAGAGGCTATTTGGGCAATTTTTTTTGGAATAATTCATATGCACATCAGCATAATTATGCTGGTGATTTAATCTATCGTTACCCACGTGTCCAATATAAAGTAATCAATGGTAAAAGCCTACTAATAGGATTCAATGAAGGCTCTGAGATTGTAGAAAAAACCTTTTATAACATTGAAACAATTAATTTAGGAAAAAGTTCAAAAGTAATTATAAATAAGGAGTTGGAAAGTTGTTATTATACTTTTGCTGTTATACCGAATCAGATTAAATACTCCTTCCTCACCCCTTGGCTTGCTTTAAATGAGAAGAATTATGAGAAATATATGATGTTGGGGGATTGGAGGCAAAGGAAAGAATTGTTGGAAAAGATACTTGTTGGCAATATAATTTCTGTCTCTAAAAGTCTTGGTTATACGGTAGATAAACCTATAGAAGCAGGAATCGAACGATTTAAAGAGGTAAGAACAACTCTAAAGGGCACATCAATGATCGGTTTTCTTGGGACATTCTTTGTAAATTTTGAAATCCCTGATTTTTGGGGCATTGGTAAATCAGTGTCTCGTGGATTTGGAACTATAAAAAAGATATATTGAACGGTTATGCAACTTGTTATAAATACTTATGGTGCTTTTATTCAGAAAAATGGTAACTGCTTTAGGGTAAAAATAGAAGATAAGGTTTTGGATATTTCTGCAAATAAAATTTCATCTATTCTTATCTCAACCTCCGCAACGATTACAACTGATGTTATAAAACATGCTCTTGAACATAACATTGATATTGTTTTCCTTGATGATTTTGGAGATCCCTACGGTAGAATATGGCATCCCAAATTAGGAAGCACAACATTAATAAGAAGGAAGCAGTTAGAAATATCTGAAAAAGAAGAGGGTTTAAAATTGGCGATAAGCTGGATAGAAAATAAATTTCAAAATCAGATAGAATTATTAAAGAAATTGAGAGAAACAAGACCGCAAAGATCTGCAGAGATAACATCTTATATTGAAAAGTTAAAAAATATACAGAATAAACTCAAAACATTATCTGGAACTATTGATGATTGCAGAAACTATCTATTATCAATTGAAGGTGAAGGAGGAAGAGTTTATTTTGAATATATAAGTAATCTAATGCCAGATAAATATAAGTTTGAAGGACGCAGTAGAAATCCTGCAAAAGATGCTTTTAATGCACTTTTAAATTATGCCTATGGAGTTTTATATTCAAAAGTTGAAAAAGCATGTATAATAGCAGGATTAGATCCCTATGTAGGTATTATTCACACAGATCACTATAATAAGAAGTCTTTTGTCTTTGATTTAATTGAAAATTATAGAATTTGGGCAGATTCTATAGTTATAAACATGATTGCTGGAAGAAAAGTTAAAGATGACTTTTTTGAAGCATCTGGGGAAGGTATAAAGCTGAATAAAGAAGGCAAATCAGAACTTATATCTGAGTTAAATAATTATCTTGATGAGAAAATTCGTTACAAAGGTAGAAATGTGAAAAGAGAGTATGTAATTCAGTTAGATTGCCATTCAATAGCAAATAGTTTAATAGAGGATAAAGAAAATGAATAAAGCGGATACTCTTGTATGGGTAATTTATGATGTCTCAGATGATAGCATAAGAAATAAAATTAGCAAAGCTTGTAAAAATAAGGGCTTGCAAAGGGTTCAAAAATCAGCATTTTTGGGTAAGTTGAATAGAAATCAGATAGACGAACTAAAAATATTTTGTGAGGACAGTATTAGTGAAGAAGATTCTGTTTATATTTTCCCTATGTGTGAAGATGATTTCAGAAAGGTTAAGTTGATAGGGCGAGGATTTGATAGAAAATTAATAAATGATGAATTAAAAGCATTGGTTGTTTAAATTATGGAAATAGGTTTCGAAATAAATTTAGAAAATATTGATGATGATTCAACACCAATGATAACTCCGTCTGAAGTAATTGAACACATTTTTTGTCCGAGATATACCTATTTTTTAAACTGTCTTGATATCGATCAAAACGAGCATTTGAGATATAAAGTTTTAAAAGGTAGGGAGATTCATGAAAGAAGGGAAAAAACGAATTTTGATTATTTGAGAAAAAGAATGAATTGTGTTAAAAAGGAGATAGCAGTGTATTTGGCATCGAAAAAATATAGGGTAAGGGGGGTGGTTGATGAAGTATTGTGGTTGGGTGATAGGACATTAGCACCGCTTGATTACAAATACACAGAATATTCGGACTTTACCTTTAAAACACATAAAATACAATCTGTAATATATGCATTGTTAATAAGAGATAATTACAGCGCCGAAGTAAATAGAGGTTATATCTGCTACGTTAGAAATGGCAACAAGTTGAAAGAGATAGTTTATTCTGAAAAAGATTTTTTTGAAGCGTTGTCATTGATCAATGAAATTTTTGAAATTATTAAAAAAGGTTATTTTCCCCCCAAGACTAAATACGATGCAAGATGTATTGATTGTTGTTATAGAAATATCTGTCCTAAGTAGGTAGTGTGGTGACTAAATTGAAAAAATTATTGGAAAATCTTGTTTTAAATCTATAAGTATCGAGTATAATTGACTAATTTTGGCTAATATAATATGATAAAATCTCTTTTTTTGTTTAAAATGCAGAGATTTTTGCTAAAAATAATGGGTTTAAACTTAGCAAATTGTTATTGACAAAGAAAATCTTTTATAATATGTTCTGTTTGATAGCAACTTCCAGAAAAATAAGGATTGAAACTTCCTCGATAGAAATTGCGAACTTTTGA
>PNIN01000029.1 GCA_002878065.1 Calditerrivibrio nitroreducens | reverse complement strand
CTTTTATTTTATTTGATTTTTGGAAACATTTAATATAATATATCCAACAAAAGGATCAAGGGGTGTATATTGATAGATTTTAACATTCATGGTGAATTAGCAAGAATAATACTTAAGCCAGAAGAAAAATTCAACATATTGAGCCCTGAAAACATAAAAAAACTTATATCCACCTTTAAATCGATCAAAAGCACTCAGGCAAAATGTATACTTGTCTACGGACAAGGTGGTTCTTTTGCGGTGGGCGCAAATATAAAACAGATGTACGAGTATGATGGATATATGGCTAAAGGATTTTCTATTTTGGGGAATAAACTTTTCAAACTTATGAATGAATTACCTCAGATCATCATAGCTGAGATAGACGGGTTTTGTATGGGTGGTGGGGTTGACTTTGCAGCATCATGTGATTTTAGATTTGCCACCAAAAGAAGTAAGTTTGCCCATCCCGGTGCTCAACTTGGAATAATTACAGGGTTTGGTGGTACCCAGAGACTTCCAAGGTTGATGAAACAAAATGCCATTTCTGATCTATTTCTATCCGGTGAGCTATTCGATGCAAATTTTATGTACAACGCAAGATTTTTAAATGGAATATTCGATAGCTATGATGAACTTTCAAAACACACAGAATCTCTCTCAAACAGGATTATTTCCAAAAATAAACTTTTTTTAAAAGAACTAAAACACCTCAAATATAGGATTTGCTGATGAACGTAATAATTGATGGACATTCCCTGGCGTATAAAATTTTTTACAAAACCCCACCTCTTTACAACTCAAAAAAAGTCCCTACTTCTATGATACACTCATTTCTGAATACTCTTCTTTCGATAAAAGATAAATTAAACCCAGATAAAATGATCGTTGTTTTCGACTCCAAAGGAGATACTTTTCGTCATGAATTATTTACTGAATACAAAGCCAATCGATTGAAAGCCCCAGAAGATCTCATTGTGCAGGTGGAATATCTAAAAAAAATAATACCCCTCCTGGATTTTGAGCTTTATGCAAAAGAAGGATTTGAAGCTGATGATCTTATTTATACACTGTCGAAAATGACAGATGATCAGGTAATGATAGTCACGAAGGATAAGGATTTGGCGCAGATTGTGGATGAAAGGGTAAAAATTTTTGACTATCAAACAGAAGAAACTGTTGATAGAAAAAAGATACATGAAAAATTTGGCATATATCCAGAGCAGATAGTGGATTTCCTGGCACTTACAGGGGATAGCTCAGACAATATACCTGGCGTAAAAGGTATTGGGGAAAAAACAGCTGCTTTACTTCTAAATGAATTTGGTAGTCTTGACAATATCTACTCAAATCTGGACAAAATTAAGCCATCCTACAGAGAAAAACTTGAAAAAGACAGAGAGATTGCTTATCTAAGCAAAAAATTGGTCATGTTAAAATTTTTAGACAACTATAAAGAAGCTATAGTAAACTCCGATGGAAATCTGGAAGAATTATTGGAAGAGCTTGAACTAAAATCGATATACAAAAGATTATTCGGGAAACAAAAAAAGTTTACACTATCCGCTGGAACTGTGAAAGCTCCCCTCTTTGTGGCTTATATAAATAATAAATTGTATGTAGTAAACAACAAAAATTATCAAGAGATAGAAAAGATAACCGACCTTAAACCGAGATACGTTTTTGATTTGAAAAATATAATCAAAAATCACAAAATTGATACAGAACAACTGGTAGACATTGAGATTATCAGCTGGTTGACAGATCCAGATACTGGAACAATTAAATTCACCGATAAAGATACTTTAGAATCTTTTTTTGAGAAGATATTACAAAAAAAAGACTTCATCCTTGACAGAATGGATAAATATCATTTGTGGGAATTATATAACAACATAGAGCACAAAATAATACATATCCTGGCGGAAATGGAACAAACTGGAATCCTGCTTAATGCCAAAAAACTAAAAGAAACAGACGAAAAGATAAAAGAACTTTTAAACAATGAAAAAAAAACCATTGATGAGATGTTGGGGGAAGAGATCAATTTAAATTCACCCAAACAGTTATCTTTTGTATTATTTGAAAAACTTAAGATGGTCCCATTTAAAAAGAATAAAACAGGTTATTCCACAGACGAAGACTCTTTGAGAAATATGATTTTTCTAAACCCATCGTATGAAAATCTTTTAAAATCTATTCTAAGATACAGAGAATTCAGTAAACTGATATCCACCTATACTTCTAAGCTATCAGATTATATAGACAGCTCCACAGGAAGGATACACACCCAGTTTAAGCAAACCGGGACTGCCACAGGAAGATTGTCATCCGTAAATCCAAACTTACAAAATATCCCCCAAAAAGGTGAATTAGGCTCTGAGATACGCTCTGCCTTTGTTTCAAAAAATGGTTATTCCTTTTTGTCAATAGATTATTCCCAGATAGAGCTTCGTATACTTGCCCATATATCAGATGATGAAAACCTCAAATCTGCTTTCAAAAATGATTTTGACATCCACACAATGACGGCGATGAAGGTATTTGGATTGCCAGAATCAGAAATCACAAAAGATATAAGGCGAATAGCAAAGGCGGTAAATTTTGGGATAATATATGGATTAAGTCCTTACGGATTATCCAGGGATGTGGGGATTCCACAAAATGAGGCAAAGATATTTATAAAAAAATATTTTGAGACCTATCCAAATGTAAAAAAATATATGGAAGATATCGTAAAAAAAGCAGAAAATGATGGCTATGTCACCACTATTTTAAATAGACCAAGATTCATACCCGATATTAAAAGCGCCAATAATACCATAAAACAAAGGGCTGAACGAATTGCCATTAACTCACCCATACAGGGTTCCGCCGCCGACATTATTAAATTGGCAATGATAAAAAGTGATGAATATCTAAAAAAAGAGCAAATCGATGGCAAACTGATCCTCCAGATACATGATGAGCTGGTATTCGAAATTAATGACAAATATATTGACAAAACTTCCAAAGATATTAAAGTAATAATGGAAAATATATATCCTTTAAAAATACCATTGAAGGTAAATTTAAGTATTTCAAAAAATCTTGGAGATTTGAAATTATGAAAAAAGTGAATGATATCCTAAGGGAAAATCAGCTACTAAAAAAAGAGTTAGAAGGGATATTAGAGGTTATAGCAGAAAACGAAGTCAAATCAAAAGGTCTCAAAGTAGTTGAATACTCCTTTTTACTTTCTGAAACTTTAAAAGAGATAGATGAAAAACCGATGAGCTATTTAGAGGAGATTTTTGAGATTGATAAAGCAGCTCTCTTTATAAATTTTGAAGAGCTAATCATCTATTCAGAAGAAGAATATCGTCATATTTTCAAAGCAAATAACAAAACTTTTAAATACTTTTTCATAGAAAAAAGACCATACCTCAGCTCTGGCACTGTAAACTTGATATCAGAATTTAATATTATGGAGGATATAGGTTCTTACCTTATATCGCCAATTATTCTCAATGATAAGATAATTGGTAGTCTTAATCTTTATAGCAAAAATCCAAACAGATACACAAACGAATACAATTCAGACTTTATAAAAGATCTATGTTTCAAAATTGGTATCGCTCTGAAAAACATTAACACAAACCAGATGTTGATAAATCAATCGATGGTGGAAGAATCTTCTGGATGTTACAATAAAAAGGCTATGTATTTATTTTTAAATTCATTTATAAATAGATGCTACAGATATGGACATCCTTTTACCTTTATCATCCTTGACATTGATGATTTTAAAAAGATAAACGATACGAAAGGACACCTTTTAGGTGACGAAGTATTGGCAAAATTTGGCCAAACTTTAGTTAAGAGCTTTAGAAAAAGCGATATTGTTGGAAGATTTGGAGGTGATGAATTTTACATAATAACCCCTGAATCTAAAAAAGATAAGATAGAATATATCACCTCAAAGACGTCAACAATACTGAGTGAAATATACAAAAAAACTGGAATAAGAAAAAAAGCATCCATCTCTTTTGGCTATATCACAATAGAGTCTATAGACAAAACTCTTGAAAATCCAGAAATGATATTTAAATTGGCAGATACAGAACTCTATAAAATGAAAAAGGAGAAACATATAAAAAGATGATTTACAAAGATACCAATGAGATATTACCAAGAATACTAAAAAGAAGCGATGATTACGAGGAACAATACCTCAGCACTGTGCTTTCAATTATTGACGACGTAAAGAAAAATGGTAACTCTGCTCTAAAAATATATTCAAAAAAATTTGATAATAACCCTGATGAAAATCTCGAAGTCACCAAAAAAGAGATGATTTCTGCATATGATAATATTGATGAACAATTAAAACTGGATCTTCAACTGGCTAAGAAGAATATAGAAGAATACCACAAAAATCAGCTTGAAAAATCATGGTTTATCGAAAAGGAAGGTACTATTTTAGGACAGAAGATAACTCCACTTGATAGAGTTGGTGTTTATGTACCTGGCGGAAAGGCAAGCTATCCTTCCACCGTACTTATGAATGTAATACCTGCGAAAGTGGCAGGAGTGAAAGAGGTAATTGTAGTAACACCCGCAAAAGATGGAAAAATAAGCGAAATAGTGCTTGCGGCCTGTTATATAGCTGGTGTGGATAAAATTTTCAAAATCGGGGGTGCACAGGCTATAGCCGCTCTTTCTTATGGCACAGAAACGATTCCTAATGTTGATAAGATCGTAGGACCTGGGAATATATACGTTGCATTAGCCAAAAAATTGGTATTCGGTAGAGTAGACATAGATATGATAGCAGGCCCCAGTGAAATACTTATTATCGCAGATGATTCCGCAAACCCCGAATATGTGGCGGCAGATATGCTATCACAGGCAGAGCATGACGAACTGGCATCTTCAATTACCATCACAGACAGTCTAAACCTTGCAGAAGAGATAGAAAAGTATTTAAATATTCACCTAAAATCTCTTCCCAAAAGAGATATTGCAGAGCAATCTCTAAAACAATATGGTGGGATAATTGTTGTTAAAAATATAAATGAAGCGGTGGAATTATCCAATAGCATTGCCCCCGAACATTTGGAATTAGCAGTAAAAAACCCTTTTGAACTTCTTCCAAAAATAAAGCATGCAGGAGCAATCTTTCTGGGGCATTATACACCTGAAGCAATGGGTGATTATTTTGCAGGGCCAAACCACACCCTCCCCACTGGTGGAACGGCTAGATTCTCATCCCCTCTTGGAACATATGACTTCTTTAAGAGAACGAGTATAATATCATACACAAGGGATAGCTTTTTAAAGCAAAAGGAGAATGTTTATAGACTTGCAAAATCAGAAGATCTCGATGCCCATGCACTTTCAGTAAAGGTAAGGGGATAGACGATGATTGTAGCCCCATCAATTTTAAGCGCAGATTTTTCAAAACTTGGCCAGGAGATTATAGATATAGATAGATCAGGCGCTGACTGGATTCATATAGACGTTATGGATGGATTATTCGTTCCCAATATAACGATTGGGCCCCTCGTGATAGAGGCAATAAGATCTAAAACGGCTAAACCGTTTGACGTTCACCTGATGATAGTTAATCCTGAGAAATATATAAACCAATTTGCAACTGCAGGTTCAGACATAATAACCGTGCACTACGAATCAACTGTTCATCTTCACAGGGTAATACATCAGATCAAAGATACAGGGAAAAAAGCCGGTGTTTCAATAAATCCATCAACCCCTGTGATAATGTTGGATGAGATTTTGCCTTATCTGGATTTAGTACTTATTATGAGTGTAAATCCAGGTTTTGGTGGTCAAAATTTTATAGAATCGTCTATAAATAAAATTAAAAAATTAAAAGAGATGATCGTTAGTGCAAACTTACAAACATTAATAGAAGTGGATGGTGGAGTCTCTGATAAAAATATAAGGCTACTAAAAGATGCAGGTTGTGACGTTGTGGTGGCCGGGAATTACATTTTTAAATCAAACGATTATAAATCCGCCATAAGAAAGCTTAAGATATAGATGAATAAGGAATTTATTAGAAAATACCGAGATCTTTTTGGTAATGAATCTGATGATTTCTTTGCATCTCTTTTAAAAAAACGTAAAAGATATTTTAGGCTGAATAAAGCAAGAGATGTGGACTATTTAAAAGAACTCAACTCATATAAGATCTCCGCCACGGATATACCCAACATTTTCTCCTACGATGAACCAAATGAAATTATTACAAATACTATCTCTTTTCTGACCGGAGGAATATATATACAAAACCCATCTTCAGTGATACCACCAATGATATTGTCGAAATTACTTGGTAATAAAGGGATTGTAATTGATGTAGCGGCGGCACCAGGGGGAAAAACAACTGCGTTAAGTGAATTTTCCAATCGAAATATGACTATTATTGCCAATGAGCCATCCTCCTCCAGGTTAAAATCACTAAACTTCAATATAGAAAAGTATGGGGCGTGGAACATAAATACAATTTCTTATGATGGTAGAATTCTGCATAAAAAATTACCACAAATTTTCGACGGAATATTACTGGATGCCCCCTGTAGCAATGAAAACAAGATTGGATACAACGATGAGGTAAATAAAAACTGGTCTATAGATCTTCTAAACAAAATGAAAAAGCTACAAAAAGAGATTATTTTATCATCATTACAACTTTTAAAACCAGGTGGTTTTCTCATCTATTCCACCTGCACTTTCTCCATAGAAGAGAATGAAAAGAACGTTGAAGAAATACTAAAAGAAAATTCCGATGTAGAACTAATTGATATTAATGAAAATAGATTCACAAAAGGGATTTCCGGCAATATTTCAATTGATGATAAGGTTATAAGAGTGCTACCCCATAAAAGTGAGTATGATGGTTTCTTTATTGCAGGATTAAAAAAGAAAGGGGAACTTATTATCGATGATAAACACGAAAAAAATATAGAAGGAACTAAAATAAACCGATTTTTTCCTGGTCATACATTTGAAGGTGCTTTTAAATCTATTGATGGTTTAGTATTTTTTCAAAAAGAAAATAGAGTAATTGAGAAAATTAAGTTTAACAAAACAGGGATAAAAGCTGGCAAAATTGTAAAAAATGAACTCGAATTATCCTCACAGTTTTTATGGGAATTTGGAAAGTTTTTTAACGAAGATAAAAAAATATACATTGAAAGAGAAATTGCTATTGAATTTTTATCTGGATTTGATATAAACATGGAAGTCGATAGAGACAAAAATGCACTTTTTTATGAGAATATACCGGTAGGAATTGTGAAAAATCTTGGTGGTGTGCTAAAAAATAAACTTGATAGATATTTTCTATACGGAAGAGGAATATAATGCCTGAAGTGTTGGTGGTGGAAGATAGTAAATTTTTCCAGAAAGTACTTGAAAACGAGTTTAGAGAATTGGAGTATAACGTTACATTTGTCTCTTCTATCAATGAAGCAAAAAATATTTTAAGTGTTAACAAAAAATTTCATCTTGCAACGGTGGATATAGAGCTTCCGGACGGGTCAGGGTTAGATTTTTGCAGAGAGGTAAAATCCAATCCAGCTTTCAATTACTTGCAACTATTAGTCATAACAAGCTCCAACGATGAAGACAGCAGAGAAAAAGCTTTTGAATCAGGAGCAATAGCCTTTATAAAAAAAGATGAAGTACCACATAGGCTCAAAAGCTATATAAAAAATATCCATTCTATCATCTCAAATATCTCATATTCAAACAATCTGGTAATACTGCTGGAAGACAATGACTTCCAGAGAAAGTACATAAAGAGCACTCTTGAGTTTGCAGGGCTTAAGGTTATCGACTTTAGTAATAATGAATCTTTAATCGAATATCTCGAAAACAATAAACCAATTGTAGACTTAGCAATATTTAATTATTTTCTGGATGGCCAAAACTGTCTTAAGTCCATTTTATATTTAAAAGAAACAAAACTTTATGAACAGGTACCAATCATTATGCTCACAGTATCAAATGATTTATCCCACAAATATGAACTCTTTATGATAGGGGCAACCGACTTCATCTTAAAACCTTTTGATACGGGTGATTTTTACTTAAGAATAAGAAACCAGCTAAAAACTAAATATCTCATTGATATGCTTGATGCCAAAAACAAGTTACTTACCATATCATCCATCACCGATGATCTAACAAAACTATATAATCGTCGATTCTTCTGGGAAACCATCGAGAAGGAACATAAAAGACACAGCAGGATAAACTCAGAATACAGCATCATAATGCTGGATATCGATCATTTTAAAAAGATCAATGATAATTTTGGACATGGTACTGGAGATCTTGTTTTAACGGATGTTGCATTTAGCCTGAAAAATGCGGTAAGAAATACCGATATTGTTGCAAGGTATGGTGGTGAAGAATTTATAATTTTACTTCCGGATACCAAGAAAGATAATGCCATAGTTGTGGCAAATAAAATTTTAAATTCCATCAGAGAAATTCCAGTTAATTTTAGAACTGAACCTATAACTGCAAGTATAGGATTAGCTTCTTCCAGAGAAGAGAATAATTATGAAAAAATCATCTCATTAGCCGATGAGAGATTATATAAAGCCAAAAATAATGGAAGAAATAGGATCGAATATGATTAAAATAATCAGAATATTTTTATCACTAACATTATTAGTAGTTTGCTACAATTCAGTTTATGCGTACAAAAAGATCTTTGCAGATGTTATGTCAAAAGGTGTGGATAAAGAGAAGGTATTTTTAGTTGATAAAGGTATGAAAAAATCATTTTTAGTCGAAATTAGAGATGATGTGCCGATATTAATTAATGAATTTGATGACGTCATTGTGGGGGAAGCTAACGGTGATAAATTGAGGGAGGGGGATAAAAAACCCCCCACCGGTGTCTATTATGTTGTAGGTTTTATTCCACCGTCCAAGCTTGATAAAATTTATGGGTCAGGTGCATTCCCACTGAATTACCCAAACTTTGTGGATAAGCTATACGGTAAAACTGGTCACGGTATATGGATTCACGGAAGGGATCCTCATGAAAAAAAGCAGGCTTCAAAAGGTTGCGTAGTACTCAAAAATGAGAATATTGATTATCTCAAATCTATCAACTTCATCAATACACCAGTAGTAATTGCTGAAAAATTACACTTTACAGATGAATTAAACTATAATACAGAAAAAATCTTCTGGCTTAATTTTCTCAACGAATTTTATGAAAGCTGGAAAAATAACGATATTAATAAGCTTAGCAAATTAATACATGTAAGATTTAAAGATAGCAATCACAAAAGCTACTCCGAATATATCCAGAGAAAAAAGATGCTGATGGAAAAATACCCCCAAAAAACTATAGTTTTTGAAAATATAAAGATCTTCAAAGAGAATGATTCTGAAGTAGTATTCGATTTCGACCAGTACTATTCTGCACCAAACATCACCACATACGGTACCAAAAGGCTTTACTTAATTAAGGAGGCCAACGATTTCAAGATAATTGCAGAAGAGTACATTCCAAAAGCTATTCCGGACAGATATAAGCATATGGCCAAACCTGAAGTAATAAAAACAGTCAAGCCAATTGATAACACGGCAAATTATGAAAAACCTACAACACCTATTGTCAAAACCGATAATGAAGCTACAAAACAGGTACAAACTCAAACCACAGCTCCAAAAGATAATAATACAAATATCGAAAAAACTATCAATGACTTTGTAGAAGAGTGGCGATTAAGTTGGGAATCAAAAGATATCAATAGGTACATAGATTTTTACAGCCTAAATTTCAAATCTGGTGGTTTAGACTATGAAGGATGGAAAAGTGATAAGGGTGGTAAGTTTGAAAGGATTAAAAATATATCTGTGGTAATATCAAATATCAAGATTGAAAAACTTAAAAATGGCGATTTTAACGTTACTTTTGTTCAGCGATATAAAACAGAAACTATGAACAATAAAGGGGTTAAGACACTCACCATAAGAATAGAAAACGGTAAACCCAAGATTATAGGAGAATCCTGGAGACCTCTTAAATGATAATAAGGGTACTGATATTTGCTCTTATCATCCCCATAACACTATTTGCTGTAGATAGACCATCTTTAAAGCATGAGGTATATCTTGAGGGTACTGATTACGAGCTTCATATCTTCAAAATTTATGGAAAAGAACCCGGTAAAAAAGGATTGATAGTAGGTGGTATACAAGGGGACGAACCTGGTGGGTATCTTTCTGCAGATCTCTACGTGGATGCCTGGCTGGAAAAAGGGGATCTTATTATCATCCCCAGAGCAAATTTTAAATCGATAATTTTATTCAATCGTGGCATCGATGGTGATATGAACAGAAGATTTATTGATAATAAAACGAAACATGAAATGGATCAGGTGGTGGATATCATTCAAAAACTGATGTCAGAGGTCGATTTCTTTCTACACCTTCACGACGGTTCAGGTTTTTATTCCCCAGTCTATGTTGATAAACTGAGAAACCCTTACCGTTGGGGTCAGTCTATAATTGTTGATGCGGAGAAGTATATCTGTAACAACAAAGAGATAGATCTTGGTAAAATTGCAAAAGAGGTAATTAAAGAGACAAATAAAAAGATAAAAGAGAAAAACTTTCATTTCGAATACCTGAATACTGACACAGATAACCCCACAACAAGATACAAGGATATGAGAAAAACAGCCACCTATTATGCCCTAAAAAATTACTGCATCCCCTCTTTTGGACTTGAAACGTCAAAAAATCTCCCGGACGATAAAACAAAAATTTTACATAAAACATATCTAATCAATGAATTCTTTAAAATTTTTGATATAAAACCTGAACTTCCCCCGATTAAGTTACCCATTCCAGAATTAAAATCAATTAAAGTTCTTATTGATGATAAACCAATAGAGATAAAAAATGGATATATCTTTAATGTAAAAAAAGGTGTAAAATTAAAAATCGAGGAAATAAATTCAAATTATAAAAGAGGATTGTCCTGCGATATATTGGGGTTTAATGGATTAAATGATAAAGGTTTAGATTATGTGGTACAAAAAGATACAGAAATAAAATGTAGAAAAGACCACAAGATAATAGGCTCTATCAAGCTACATGTTGCAGATGAACCTGAGGATCTAGAAGAAAATGGATATTTTGAAATCTCCGTAAATGGAACCATAATGAAGATATATAACAATCAAAAACTGAATGTAAAAATCAACGATAATATTGTTTTGTTAAACTTTAATGGAGATTCTAATATACCGATAAACTTAAGAGGTTTTGTACCAACTAATATAAAATCAAACGATGGTGATGACAGGAACATTAACATAATTGCAAATAACAAATATTTTATGAAAAAGTATGCTCTTGAAAATGGCAATACATACGAGATAATTGCTGGTACTCTGGATAATATAAAAGGTAGAATTTTATTGTCAATTGACAAGTAATAAAAGATAACTTAATATAGCTTTTTATACTATAAATATGGAGGATATATGTTAAAAAAAATACTATTTTTAATGGTTTTTCTATTTACCTTTAACCTACTCTATGCCAAAGATTTAAATGTAGGATTTGTATATGTGGGGCCAGTAGGTGATGGTGGCTGGACATATGCTCACGACCTTGGTAGACAGGAGATGGCAAAGCTCCCATTTGTAAAAAAAACACAATATATTGAATCAGTGCCAGAGGGAGCAGATGCCACAAGAGTAATAACAAACCTTGCCCAGAAAGGGTATAACCTAATCTTTACAACAAGCTTTGGATATATGGACCCCACAATTGAAGTGGCAAAAAAGTTTAAAAACGTTGTATTTATGCATTGTTCAGGCTATAAAACCGCTGACAACGTGGGTAACTATTTCGGAAGGATGTATCAGGCAAGGTATCTATCTGGAATAATTGCAGGATCAATGACAAAAAGTAACATAATAGGGTATGTGGCGGCGCATCCAATCCCAGAGGTTATAAGAGGGATAAACGCATTTACTCTGGGGGTAAGAAGTGTAAACCCAAAAGCTGTGGTAAAAGTTGTGTGGACAAATACATGGTTTGACCCTGCCACTGAAAGAAATGCTGCCGATAGCCTACTTGATGTGGGGGCTGATCTGCTCACCATGCATCAGGATACACCAGCAACCCTTCAGGCAGCAGAAAAAAGAGGCAAATTCGTAATAGGCTATAATTCTGACATGAGAAAGTATGCCCCAAACGGATTCCTCACCGCTCCAGTGTGGAATTGGGGTGTGCTATACAAAGAGATCGCTACACAGGTTAGTAATGGGACATGGAAACCATCTTCAATATGGTGGGGATTGGATAAAGGGATTATAGATCTTGCTCCATTAAGCCCCAAAATACCTTCAGAAATTGTAAAAAAAGTTGAATTGGAAAAAAGAGATATAATCTCCGGTAAAAATAAAATATTCGTTGGGCCATTAAAAGATAACAGTGGCAAGATCGTTGTACCAGCAAGAAAAGTTATGTCAGATCAGGAACTTTTGAGTATGAACTTTTTTGTTGAAGGTGTTCAGGGTACTATAAAGAAATAAAAGGTGGAGGTATAAGCCACCACCTTCATTTTATATATGGAAAAAATTTTAGAACTGAAAGAGATATCTAAAAAATTTGGTAATTTTCAAGCAAACAAAAACATTTCATTTGATCTCTATAAAGGTGAAATACTAACCATCTTAGGCGAAAACGGTGCTGGAAAAAGTACCTTAATGAATATCATTACCGGCTTTTATAGAAGCGATGATGGGGAAATCTATGTAAATGGAAAAAAAGTAACATTAACCAGCCCAAAGGATGCCATAAAACATGGCATCGGAATGGTACATCAACATTTCATGCTTGTGAAGAACTTAACTGTATTTGAAAATCTATTGGTGGCACTTAAAGATAAGCGTTTTATAATAAATAAAAATAGATACGCCAATATATTTTTAAATATATTCAAGAAGTTTAATCTCAATATAGATCTTGATCTACCATTGTGGAAGCTATCAATCGGTGAGCAACAATGGATAGAGATTATAAAACTACTTATAAACGACTGTCAGATTCTGATACTGGATGAACCCACAACACTTCTTACACCACAGGAGACAGAATTCCTGTTTAAGTTCCTATTCGAGCTTAAAAAAGAAGGGAAATCTATAATCTTTATATCCCATAAAATCAAAGAGGTGATGGAGGTTTCGGACAGGATTGTAATACTGAAAAAAGGTGAAGTTGTAAGTATATTAAATAAAGAAGATTTTAATGAAAATAGAATATCCCATCTGATGGTTGGAACTGTTTTAAAAAATAAATATGACAAAGATGTAAAACCATCGGATGATCTTTTACTCGAAATATCAAATCTCTATGCAAAAAATGATAAAGGCCTTGCAGATCTACAAGATTTTAACTTAGTGGTCAGAAAGTCTGAAATTTTAGGTATAGCAGGGATTTCTGGAAATGGGCAAAAAGCTCTGGCAGAAGTTTTAACAGGTTTAAAAGACCCTTACAAGGGTAAGATCTCCCTAAATGGCATAGATATTACATATGGCACAGCAAGACAGAAGTATATCCACGGTATAGCGCATATACCTGAAGACAGAAAAGCAATGGGGATAGCACCAGATCTGACCGTTGAAGAGAATCTGATACTAAAAAATTTCAAAGATAAAGAGTTGGGTGGAATTTTATTAAACAGAAAAAATATAAATAGATACGCAAATGATCTTGTGGAAAAATTTAATATCCAATATGGGGTTAAAAATGCTCCAGTTAGGCTCCTTTCAGGTGGTAATATTCAAAAGGTCATCATTGCAAGAGAGCTGAGTGAAAATCCTACAATTTTAGTTGCCCTTTACCCCACAAGAGGTTTGGACATTGGGTCACAGGAGTTTATACATCAAACCATAATAGAACATCAAAAAAAGGGGATGAGCACCATATACATTTCGGAAGATCTGGATGAGCTATTTAAGATATCAGATAGAATAGCAGTGATATTTAGAGGAAAAAATATGGGGTATTTTGAACCTGATAATGTAGATAAAAAAACAATTGGGAAAATGATGGGAGGGATAATAAAAGATGATTAGAATCGAAAAAAGGATATCCAACTCCCAGAATTTAAAAAGCCTGGCAAAATTTTTCTCTTTTGTCATTGGGATACTAATAAGTTTATTTTTTTTAAAATTTCTTGGTATAGGACTGATAGATTTAATAAAAAATATCTACTATGATGCCTTTGGTTCTATTTATTCCTTTACAGAGTTGCTCATTAAAATGGTGCCTCTTTTGATATGTAGTATCGGAGTTTCTTTTGCTTTTAAAATGAAGTTGTGGAATATCGGTTCTGAAGGTCAGCTTTATATAGGCGCCCTTGCATCCTCTCTTATAGCAATTTATATACCATTAAACTCACATTATCTTATGATTTTTCTTATGTTTTTGGCTGCTTTCATTGCAGGAGGTTTGTGGAGTGGCCTTGCAGGATTTTTAAAAGTAAAGCTCAACGTAAATGAAATAATTGTAACATTGTTGATGAATTACATAGCTATTCTTATAGTGGATTATCTAGTGTATGGCCCATTAAAAGATCCAGAAGGGTTCAATTTCCCCTATTCCAAAAAATTTACAGATATCGCAAAGCTCAGTACATTTGGCGATACCAGATTACACACAGGAATAGTTTTGGCAATATTTCTTCTTATTTTATACTATATTTTGATGGAAAAATCTGTCTGGGGTTATGAGGTGAGGGTGATAGGTAGCAATCCCAATGCTGCAAGGTATGCTGGTATAAATATAAACAAAAATATTTTAATAATTATGATTTTAAGTGGTGGAGTAAGTGCTCTGGCTGGATTTACAGAGGTTTCCGGTGTCCTTCACCGACTTCAGCATTCGATATCTCCAGGCTACGGCTATACAGCCATTATTATAGCCTGGCTTTCCAATCAAAACAGTATTGGAATCCTGTTTTCATCTTTATTTATGGCTTTGATATTTTTAGCAGGGGATACATTACAACTAAACTATCAGATACCAATATCTATGGTTAATGCTTTTCAGGGGATATTACTATTTACTCTACTTACGGGAGATTTTTTTATAAATCACAAGATAACAATGAAGCGGAGAAAAAATGCTTGATATAATAATCGATACTACAATTAGAGCGGGTACACCGATTCTTTATGCCACTATAGGTGCCATAATAATGGAAAAAAGTGGTATCATAAATCTTGGCATCGAGGGGTTGATGCTGATAGGAGCACTATCAGGTTTCTATTTTACATTTATCACCAATAGCTTATTAATAGGATTTCTGGCGGCGATACTGCTATCCGCCGCAGCAGGATCTATCCACGGTATTTTAACCACATATTTAAAAGCAAACCAGATAGTCAGCGGTCTTGCCCTGACGATGTTTGGTACAGGTATTACGGCTATGCTTGGCAAGTCTATGGTGGGAGAAAATATAAGAGGTCTGGAAAGAATTAATACAGTAAAAGATATTCCATTTTTAAGTCCAGTATTGAATCAGGATATTATGGTGTATATAAGCATCTTATTACTTTTGTTGATACATTTTTTCCTGTACAGAACAACCATAGGTCTAAATTTAAGAACAGTTGGAGAAAATCCTTATGCAGCTGATAATGCAGGTATAAATGTACATTTATACAGACTTTTCGCAGTTGTGATAGGCTCTGGTATAGTTGGCCTGGGTGGTGCATATTTGTCTTTAGTTTACACTCCTTTATGGATTGAAAATATGTCCGCCGGTAGAGGGTGGATTGCAGTAGCCCTCGTTATCTTTTCAAACTGGGATGTACGAAAAGCCTTAATAGGATCTTATCTCTTTGGTGGCATAGCAGCTAATCAACTCAGACTTCAAGCAATGGGAACAAACATACCGGTGCAGATCCTTCAATCATTGCCATACCTCTTTACCATACTTGTACTGATCATTTCATCACTTAAAAATGATAGCACAAAGCAAAACCAACCGGAATCTCTTGGTAATCCTTATGATAGAGAAGATAGAGTATGATACAAAAAGCTAAATCACTTTTGTTAAAATTTATCAAAGAAAAAGGGGCTATCGTTGGTGATATCATAAATGTAGAGCAGTTTTTAAACCATCAAGTTGAACCTTTATTATTATCAGCTATTACAGAAGCTTTTGCAGAAATTTTAAAAGGGACAGAATTTACTAAAATCATCACAGTAGAGTCCAGTGGCATACCACTGGCCACAGCACTTTCTCTAAAATTAAATAAACCTTTTCTGTTTTTCAAAAAGAAAAAACCGATTACCATGAAGGATTACTTTGAGGCAGAATCATACTCTTTCACTAAACAGGTTTCCACCAAACTTTACCTCTCCAAACATTGCATTGAAGAGGGTGAAAATGTTGTTGTTGTTGATGATTTTTATGCAAATGGGGATACCCACAAAGCAATTAAATCCCTTGCTGAAGTTGCCGGTTTTAACATTTTAAAGTATATTGTTGTTTTTAATAAATCTGACAACGAAGAAATCTTTTCATTATTAAACAAAAACCTTTTAAGAGATATTAACAATGAAAAACAATAAACCCCAAAAAAATCTCCAGATTAAAATTACGCTGCTAATTTTTATAATGTTAATTTCCATTTCCCTCATAGTATCCACATATTTAAAAAAATCATCCGAAAAAAAATCTGTCGAGATCGCCACAAATTATGCTTATGCTATATCCAAAGTAATCGATTCAGCCCTATCGTATTATATGCAAAAGGGACACAAATCTGAGATAACAAGCCTAATAAATGAATTATCCACAAATGAATACTTGATAGGTATCCATATATTTGATAATACTAAGAAATTAGCCTGTATAAATCCAAGAGATAAAAGCCATATCATGACATCAGAATATATCGAAGAAATTTTAAAAAATGTAGAATACAGGTCTACACTAAAGATAATAAAGACAAAAAACTACCACTTTCTTGCATATTACTCCCCTTATGCAAATAAAGGTGAGTGCAAAAGATGCCATCAGGAAAAAGATATTATAGGCACTTTAAATGTGAATATTGATCTACAAAAGATTTACGAAACCACTCTTTCTGAGGCAAATAAGACTTTCTGGGTATTGCTACTTTCAAGTTTTTTCATAGCTGCCGTACTTTCTTTACTTATAAATATTTTAATCATAAACCCCATAAAAAAGATTGAAAAAGGGATGGAAGAGCTTACCAAAAATAATTTTGATGTTAAAATAGATATAAAGTCTGGAGATGAACTGGAGCTCCTGGCAAAGAATTTCAATGAAATGGTAGATGCCTTAAATAATGCAAACAAAACTATCGATAATATGCACAAAAGCATTATTCATACCGATAGACTGATGACAATAGGAACTTTGACCGCCTCCATAAGTCACGAGATTAAAAATCCACTAAATTCTATAATGATTTCTTCGGATATTTTAATGGAATATTGCAAAAAAAATGTTGCAGACACAAAACTAAAAAGCTTTTTAGAATCTATACTAGAGGATGCCCAACGAATAAAAGAGATTATAGATCAGACACTTAATTTTTCAAGATATGAAACATCCATTAATGAAAATATAAACATAAAAACATTGGTCAAAAGCATAGAGATATATTCCAAAAGGATATTATTCAATCATGAAAATGTAGATTTTAAAATTTTAGCTAATGTCAGCGATGAAGTTTTTATCTTTGGCAATAAAACCAATATAGAGCAGATGCTGGTGAATATTTTGAAAAACGCTGTGGAAAGTATACCATCAAATAAAAAAGGTATTGTAACCTTTACAGTATACTACGATCTGAAAGATGTGATTTTTGTAATAGAAGATAACGGTATGGGGATACCGGAGGATAAATTGGAATTGATTTTTAAAGAATTTTATTCTACAAAAACGAACGGAACAGGGCTTGGATTATCTATAGTAAAAGAGATTGTGGAGAACCATAGCGGTACAATCGATATCGTATCAAAAGTAGATATGGGTACGAAAGTAACAATCAAAATACCAATTAAAAAGGATAAAGATGCCAGAGATTAAAAAGATTTCATTTGTTCTGCCAGTTTACAACGAAGAAGGTAATTTATACAACTTATATTCTGAGATTTCAGAAGTGGCAAAAGATCTACCATACGAATACGAAATATTATTTGTGGATGACTGTAGTAAAGACAATAGCTTACAAATTATTAAATCACTCGCCGGCAAGGATGACAGAGTAAGATATATCTCTTTCGAAAAAAATTCTGGTCAATCGGCTGCTTTGTATATAGGATTCCAAAACGCCTCCGGAGACACAATTATAACACTAGATGCAGATCTTCAAAACGACCCCAAAGATATCCCCATGATGCTTGAATATTACAAAGATTACGATATGGTAAATGGTTGGAGAAAAAACAGACAGGATACACTTTCCAAAAAAATAGGTAGCAAAATAGGTAATGCCGTCAGAAACTGGTTTACAAATGAAACGATTCATGACACCGGCTGTGCTTTAAAAGTTATGCGGGCGGAGTTGTTGAAAAAGATAAAAGGTTTCAAGGGGTTCCACCGATTCATTCCCACACTCATGCGTCTGGAAGGCGCAAAGGTGATTGAAGTGCCAGTAAACCACAGAAACAGATACACAGGGGTATCAAAATATAACAACACCAAAAGAGCCATACAGGGATTGTATGACCTTATTGGGGTAAGATGGATGATATCACGACATATCAAACCGATAATAAAGGAGAAGAACTTTGAAAAATGAATGGTGGCTTCTAACAATAGGTTTTTTAGGGCAGGGTTTATTTTTTATGCGTTTTTTTGTTCAATGGATATACTCAGAAAAGCAGAGAAAAAGCATAATACCGGAATCTTTCTGGTACTTTAGTATCGGGGGAAGTATCTGCCTTCTCATATATGCTGTGCTTAGAAGAGATATAGTTTTCACAATTGGGCAAACAACAGGTTTTATAATATATTTCAGGAATCTCTATTTCATCAAAAAAGAAAAAAGGAAAAAACTTGCCAATAGTTAAAAAAAAATTTATTTTTTTTCTTTTTATTTACACAGTCTTAGCTTTTTACACTTCAGCTTACGCCCCTATATTTGAATCCACAGAAGCCCGCTATGCTGAGATTGCACGGGAGATGATACAATCTGGTAATTTTATAGAGCCATATTTCAACGGAATAAAACATTTCCACAAACCCCCTCTCACATACTGGTTTATAGCATCAGGGATGAAGATATTTGGTATAAACAACTTTGGATCAAGATTTTTCGGTATAATTGCATCCATAATTACCCTTGTTTTTACAGTAAAACTATCAAAATTTTTTATAAGAGAGGAAGAGAGGTACTACGCAGCATACGTATTGTCTTCGTCGATTCTTTTCCTAACAGTGTCAAGAATAGCAGCAACAGATATATATCTAACAATGTTTACAGTGATATCCCAATATTACTATTTTAATCAAGTTTATTATAAAAAAGATACAAAAAATGCAATCTTAATCGGTATCTTCTTAGGATTCGGTTTTATCACAAAAGGACCAATAATATTTCTATTCACACTTTTACCATTTTTCGTAATGAAGTTTTTCGATTATCATTTCCGAAAGGTTTTTAGCTTTAAAGATGTTATTCTCTCCACAATATCATTCATCGCAGTATCCCTTCCGTGGTACCTTATAGTAATTATAAAAAACCCAGGCCTTTTAAACTATTTCTTAAAAGTCCAGACCATAGAAAGGATCACCACAAACAGATTTAACAGGGAAAAACCTTTTTATTTCTTCTTTGGAACGGTCTTCGTTTCAACACTACCCTACTCTATACTTATAATTACAAAAATAAAGCAACTGTTTTCAAACTACAAAAGCCATATCACCCTTATTGTATATATCATAACCCCATTTATCATTTTCTCCATAGCAAAAAGTAAACTACATTCTTACCTAACCCCGCTGACACCCATAATGAGCATACTCGTATTAAAATTATACACCGAATACTGTAAACCGATATTCAACAAAATAGTCTTATATTTTGCTGCATTATTACCAATTACTTTTATTATTGCTACTTTTTTATTAAAAGAATTAAGATTCAATCTTACAATTATTATTCTTTCGATTATATCTATAGCTTTTGTTGTAATTTCCAGAAAAAAAATCGAAAATCATCTATTCAGCTATAATTTAGGATTGATAGTAGTTATAATTTTTAATATAATTTACTATTCATCCTCAATATTTCAGGATAAGTTGATGGGGTTTGAGAATATGGTAAATGCTGCAAACATTATAGATCCTGATAGAAAACTTGAAGCTTTATGCTATAAACGAGACCTACCATCCACATCATTTTATAGAAATAAAATAACAGTGATGGCGCATGGAACCACCAGAGAAACCCAGTTCGAGAAAGATGACAACTACAAAAAATACTACATACAAACAGAAGATGAGATGAAATCTTTTATAAAATCAAATAGTTCATTCTTTCTTTTCACCAAAGGTGCGCTGAATGAATTTAAAGATAAATACAGAATAGATTGTGAAGAGAAATATATACAAAGGGATTACAGCCTTTCTTTATGCAAAAGCAATTGATTTATAGTATATTTTTTTTCTTGTACACCATTTTAATCATTTCATTCTACCACTTCTGGGATATACCTATAATAACCTTTTTTTATCAACTTAAAGGGACTACTATCTACAACTTTGCAAAAAATATCACTGACTTTGCCAAAGCAGAATATCAGCTGGTACCTTCTTTGATATTCTATATATATTTTAGAAACAAAAATCGGTATTACGCAAATATAGCCCTCCTGGTTTTTGTATCTGTAGCTTTATCAGGACTAATTACAGATATCATAAAATTCATTCTTGGAAGATACAGGCCAATAGAGTACTTTGAACATCATCTATACGGTTTTAAATTTCTTCAAACTAAATACAAATATACATCAATACCATCAGGCCATTCCACAACAATCTTCAGTGCCATGTATGTTCTTGCTATTTTTTTAAAAAAGTATAGATTCCCTCTTATTATCATCGGCCTATTGATGGCATTTACAAGGGTGATATCCCTTAATCACTACCCAAGTGATGTTTTAGCAGGAATTTTAGTTGCAATCACCATAAGTTCTATATTATATAATGGATTTAAAAAAAGAGGGATGTTGACAATCGATGGAAAATCTATTCAAACATAAATACACTAAACCTATTATATTAATTTTATACGTACTATCAATTTCAACGTTTGCTTTATTTCCAAGGGATCTCTTCTTTGGAGATGAAGTACGTTATGCAGATGTGTTTCTTCACCTAAAAGAGGGCAATTTTATTTTGCTCACATTAAATGGTGAGCCCTACCCCGACAAACCACCCCTATTTTTTATTTTTATCTATTTTTTAAAATTGATTACCAGAATCCCAGATCCACAAATCTTTTTTATAGCAACATCGATAACAGGTGCCATGTTCATCACCGGAAGCTATTATTTTTTAAAAATTATCACAAAAGATGAAGATAAAGCATTTTACTCAAACATTTTAATAGTATCAAATTTATATTTTATAGCTTTGGTAAATTTTGTGAAAATGGATCTGTTCTTTTCATTTTTTATTCTTTTATCATTTACGTTCTTTTATCTCTACTACGAAAAAGATAAAATATCTTTTTTATACTTAGCATTTATGATGGCAGGTATTGCACTATTTGTAAAAGGCCTACTTGGACTCATATTTCCCATTTTATCTTTTATAGTATTTTGCCTATTAAAGAAGAGATACAAACCTTTTTTGAATTTCCATTTCATATTAGGGCTTATTGTGGCATTAATTCCAACAACCATCTGGATTTTTGCATTGATCAGGATAAATGGATTTGATTATGTTTACAACTCCCTCTTTTACCAACAAACGGTAAGAAGAGCGATAGATGCTTTCCACAGCAAGAAACCATTTTATTTTTATTTCTATGTTTTACCTTTAGTATGGCTACCTATTTCAATCGTAATACTATCGAATATAAAAGATTTAAAAACTTTTTTATCAGAATACAAATGCAAAGATAATGATGGTCACCTATACAATCTTGTTGTATTCTTCACATCTTTTCTGATACTTTCGTTGGTAAGCAGTAAATTTCCTAACTACCTTCTCCCAATTTTCCCCTCATTTGCTCTATTGATTTATCAATTAGTTATAAATTCTAAGGAAGATCGTAAATTATGGTTTGCAACTTCCATAATATTTATAATTATCTCATCTGTCATTGGCTATCTTACATTTAACCGAAACAATTTTCCATTTATGGAAAATGTCAATTATTCATGGATTGTATCATTAGTGGGGATCTTAATTGCTATATTTTTAATAAAATACTCAGGCAAATCCACAAATAAGATATTGTCAATATACTCAGTGCTGATAATTATCTTTGCAAACTCACTTAATATAACATTTGTGCTCCCCTCCAGCCCTTTCTTTTCCCCAAGAATTATAGGTGAACAACTGAAATATTACTCAGAAAAAGGCTACAAACCTATATCATTTGATACCTATTCAGGTACGTACTCATTTTATGCAAACAGATCTGTTTTGGAAACAAGAGACAAATCTAAAATAGAAGAACTCATTAGAAATGGTGAAAAATTAGTTATAGCCATGTCCGAAAAAAACTGGGATAGATGGGAAAATAAACCTGATTCCCTTAGAATCGTAAAAAGACAATTTATGATGAATAAATACTATATCGTATTAATAAATTAGGTCTTACGTTTATTGATAATTTCGTCAGAATAATCTGGATAGAGTTCTTTTAAGCAATCAGGACACAGCCTATGGCTAAAGGTAAGCCCAAGCCTGAGAAAATAATTTTCAAAACTCATCCATTCATTCTTATCTCTTACCTTCTTACATTTTGAGCATAATGTAATATATTCTTTATTCGCCTTCTGATACTCAACATATTCAGAACAAACTTTTATGATCTGAACATAACCAACAATATTGTACCGATCAAAGATCGGGATAATCGTAAAGTCTCTAAACTTACCATCAACGGGACTCTTTTTGATAAACTTAATATCCTTAATATATTTGTTGTTAAATTTGTCTATCCAACAATCTTCACAAATATCACTCAATCCCCGCAGCACCTTATAGCACTTCTCTCCTATGATCCTATTCTTCTCAGGAACAAAATCTAAATCCCGCCAATTGGAATAGATTATATTTAAATCCTTATCAAGTAAAGTAATGTTATATCCAATAAAATCAAACAGAAGAAAAATCTCCGAAAAATAATCTAAGTTATCAATAATATTTTTTGAAATTTTAAAACAATCTAACATATTAACTTTATCAACAATAATCTATCAAAAAGTCAATATTTAAATTAAAATTAACTTTAATAAAAAAAGTAAGCCTAAAATAAACTTATTTATGTATGGTCCCTAAATAAAAAATCTTATTATATATTGATAAAACTAACAAGCCACCGATTT
>PNIN01000002.1 GCA_002878065.1 Calditerrivibrio nitroreducens | reverse complement strand
CTTTTTATTAATGATTATGCTGAAATCTTCTGCCACCCTGATGGTGTTCAGGATGATCGTGATGATGATCATGGTCATGGTGGTGTCCGTGAGCTGCACAAGAATCATTGATGTCAAATTTTTCTAATTGATTCTCTCTTGCCTTTTGTACTAATTCTTTTACCGTAAGCTGATCTGGGCAATAATAAACATTTATCCCCATATTTTTAAATTCTAATAATGCATTATGCCCCATATCACCACAAATTACAGCATCTACACCCAACCTTTTCAATATTGTGGTGGAGTGACAGCTTCCATGTGACCCGTGACTATTTTTAGAATGGATAACCTGCAGAGAATCTGTGGTATCGTCATAGATTCCGTAATATGGTGCACTACCAAAATGCCCATAAACTCGAGAATTTATCCCTTCATCTTTTGCTAATGGTATTGCATATTTCATATACTTACCTCCTTGTTTTTTAGCATATGCTAAATATATTATGAAAAAATTTTTTGTCAAGGGGTTTTTCTAAATCTTATAACAAGACTAAAAAATATTTAGATTATTTTAATTAAGAAATTATTAAAGATAAGCTATTTATCTTTTTTACAATTAGGACAAATTGTTTGACTCTCTTCCCAAGATGGATTTGACCATTTAAACCCACACCTTTTACACAGAAAATCACCTCTTACATAATTAACCATTCCCCCTTCAATTTTAATAGCTTTACCATTTATTATGGCATCGGCAATCTTTTTTCTTGCTGAAGAAACGATGTTGCCAAAAGTTTGCCTGGATACTCCCATGGCGGCAGCGGCATCTTCCTGATATAAACCTAAATAATCGGCAAGGCGAATAGCTTCCATCTCGTCAAGCGTCATCACGACTAATTCAGTATCCTGTAGCTGCACACCCACAGGTTAAAAAAAATTAGCCTTTGGTTCACAACTCACCATCCTACGTTTGATTGGCCTTGGCATACATCTCCCATTATTCTCTATGTTATTATTGATTTACGTTTTGTTTCATATCAAATTTATTAGTTTATCACGGGCGATGAGGGACTCGAACCCCCGCGCCAGGTTCCGGAGACCTGTGCTCTATCCACCTGAGCTAATCGCCCTTACCCAGTAAATATACCACATAATGATATATTTTCAATCAGAAAAGATAGAAAATATTTTTTCTTGATTTACTTTTGAAAAAATTTTATAATTTGCTATGCGAGGATTATTTTTTCTTATTCTACTTTTAACATACTCTGTGTCATTTTCACAAACTGTGAAAGTAGGGGTCTGGAATAATCCACCATTGTCCATCATTTCTGATAATAATGTTACAGGTTTTATACCTGACATATTTGAAAAAATATCAAAAGACCAGGATATAGATGTCGTATATGTAAAAGGTGGATGGGAAGAACTCTATACAAAACTGAAAAATGGTGAAATCGATATCTTCATGCCCATAGGGTATTCGGAGAAAAGACTTAATGAGATCGATTTTTCTAAGTATCCACTTTTTACAAATTGGGGACAGATCATTTGCAAAAAGGACAAATATCTAAACAGTATATCAGAGCTGAATGGTAAAAGAATCGCAATACAGAAAAATGATTTATATTTTACTGGTGATTTTGGCTTGCGACATCTTTTGGAAGAATTTAAAATCAATAGCAACATTATCTTTTTAGACAATTACATCGAAGGATTCCATAAAATCTTAAACGATGAGGCTGATTGCGCATTGGTAGGTAAATCTTTTATACTATCTAATAAAGATAACGATATAATACCCACCAGCATAATTGTTCAACCTGTGGAAGTACATTTCGGCTACAGCAAAAAACTGGATAATCATACTAAGTCCCAGATTGATGAAGGGATAAAGAAACTTATTGATGACAAAGACTCTTATTACTATCATTTATTGAATTATTTAAATGAAACGGGTTATAATTACAGTATTTCAACTTTTTATATTCAAAAGTTTTTCCTACCTATAATTACTTTTATTGCAATTTTGGTTTTTGTGCTTCTCTTATTTAATGTTTTATTAAGAAAAAAGGTGGTGCAAAAAACATATGAGCTACATAACACAATAGAGAAATTAAAGAATTCTGAATCGAAACTAAAGGCTATACTGAATTCTATGCCAAACATTATTTTTGTGATAAACAAAGATTTTCGATATTTGGATGTGATTACAAACAGAGATGACCTTCTCCTATCTCCAAAAGATCAAATAATTGGAAAATCGATATACGATTTTTTTACCGGAGATAAACTACTGCTCTTTGAAAATCATATAAAAGATGTAATAGAGCATATGCATAGATCCAACATTCTCTACGATATTGATATAAATGGCAACACAAGGTATTTCGAGTCGTTTGGGGTACCTATGGTTTTAGGCAATGAAGTGTTCGGATTATTTCAGATTGTTGAAAGGACAGATCTGGTAATGGCCAATGATGCTTGCCATAGGGCTATGATGGAACTCAGCGTAGAGAAAGATAAGCTCAATAGAATCCTGAATTCAGTAAGTGAGATGGTTATCTTTGCAGATCCAGACGGTCAGATCACTTTTACAAATAGATCCACAGTTGAATTTTTTGGTAAGAGTTTAATAGGGGGCAGATTATCTGAATTGATCTTTGAAGATATAGAAGGTAATAGAATCGACTTCCCAGTTTGCAAAGATTCCAAAAATATATCTCATTGCCGACTAAATAATAATTATCTGGTTTTAAATGATAAAAAATATGAGATTGAGGGGGAAATTCAACCCATATACGACAGTGCCTCCAGGATCAATGGCATACTGATCGTTTTAAGAGATGTAACCAATGAGAAACGCCGTGAAAGGGAATTGATTAAAGCTGATAAGCTTGAAACCATTGGAAGAATTGCGGCAGGAATAGCCCACGATTTCAACAACTATCTTGGTGCAATCCAGAATTATGTATCATTCCTCCAATTAAACGATGATAATAAAACCATAGCCGAAAGTATCATATCAATAATAAAAAAGAGCCAGAATCTTACCAAACAGCTTCTTACCTTTTCAAAGGGGGGTACACCTGTATTTAAAATTGCAGATGTGGGTAAGCTTGTTAAAGAGGTGGCAACATTTTCCCTTAGGGGTAGCAATATCAAAGAGGAGTTTGATATACCAGATTCTTGTTTTTGTGCTAAAATAGATGAAGGTTTTTTAAGTCAGGTGGTATCAAATTTAGTGATTAACGCCAGAGATGCTATGGGTAATAATGGAAAGATTAAGATAAGTATCTCAAAAGTATATCTCCACAAAGACAACGAATTTCATCTTGAAGAAGGTGAATATATAAAGGTGTCGATCAAAGATTCTGGA
This sequence comes from Calditerrivibrio nitroreducens, assembly GCA_002878065.1. GTDB lineage: Bacteria > Chrysiogenota > Deferribacteres > Deferribacterales > Calditerrivibrionaceae > Calditerrivibrio > Calditerrivibrio nitroreducens_A. The sequence continues at coordinate 20,275 of PNIN01000002.1, read as the reverse complement.
CCTGGAGTCCCTCAATCTTTACAGAATAAGATATTCGATCCATTTTTCACTACAAAATCGAATGGTACAGGATTGGGGCTTACCACGAGCTATGCAATCATCAAAAACCATAAAGGGGAATTATCCTTTTTGAATCATGAGGATGGGTGTGAGTTTTTCTTTTTTATCCCTTCCAGTGATGATTCTGAATGCGATAAGAAATCAGAAGGTCAGGATAGTAAACCTAAGTTAGATGGAAAAATTAAAGTTTTATACATGGATGATGAGAATATACTAAGAGATTCTTTTGGGCTTCTTATGGAGGCTATCGGTGCTGTAGTGGTAAGTGTGCAAAATGGGGAAGAAGCTCTGAAAGCTGTCCAGAAGGAGAGGTTTGACATTATTGTACTAGATCTTACTATAAAAACTGGTATGAGTGGAAAAGATACGATAAAAAAACTCAAAGAGATGAAGGTCGATAGTTTCTTCGTGGTGTCCAGCGGTTACTCAGATGATCCTGTAATACATAACTTTAAAGAGTACGGTTTTGATGGGTATCTGCCAAAACCATTTAGTCTTAAAGAGGTAAAAGAGATGTTAGAAAACTACAAAATGAGACATTCTTGATCTCTTTAAATGCTATTGAAAAAAACTGAATTGGGGGGTAGAATAATACAAAAAAATTAGAGGATGGTTATAAATGTCCAACATCAGAGGATTTAGAATCCAGCATGATAGCCTAACTGAAAAGCAAAAAATATTTATAGATGATCTTTCAAAGAGGTTTGCCGAAAAAACAAACAAATCAAAAAATTATGTAAGTGGCAATCGATACCATCTTTGCGACTGGATAAACTCCCTTGGATTTAAGCTTTCCTTAAAAGAGATGCTATATCCCATCATCTCCCATTCCTCTGAAGGTGCATATTTTACAGATATAGATGGAAATAGATATATCGACATAGCAATGGGTTACGGTGTATGTTTTCACGGTCATAAACCAAAATTTGTGTATAATGCCATAAAAGAGAGGCTTGAAAGGGGCTTTGAACTTGGCCCCCAAACGGTGGAAGCGGGAGAAGCAGCAAACCTAATACATCATTTGACAGGTGTAGATAGAGTAACCTTCTGCGGAACTGGATCCGAAGCTGTTATGTTTGCCCTCAGGATAGCAAGAGGCTTCACAAATAGGAAAAAGATCGTAATCTTTGCCAATTCATTCCATGGTACTTTTGACGGGGTGTTAGGAAAAACGACGGAAGAGATTACGATTCCCGTATCACCCGGCACCACCGAAGGGATGGTGGAGGATTTGGTGGTATTGGAATATGGTTCGGACACTGCTCTTGATTACATCAGAAAAAATGCCGACACCCTTGCTGCTGTGATGGCTGAGCCGGTGCAGACCAGAAACCCTTCCCTGAGGCCGGTGGAGTTTTTAAAAGAGATCAGAAAACTTGCCGATGAAAAGGGGTTTTTACTTATATTTGATGAAACGGTGACCGGTTTTAGGGTACATTATGGTGGTATACAGAAACTTTTTGATATCAAAGCAGATATAGTCATTTACGGAAAAGCTCTTGGGGGAGGAATGCCCATAGCTGCAGTGTGTGGAAGGGATGATGTAATGAAGATTGTGGATGGCGGATACTACAGCTTTGGGGATGAAACATATCCGGATCCATACGTAATCTTTTTTGCCGGGACATACTACAAGCATCCACTCTCTATAGTGGCGACGCTTGCCTCCCTAAAAGAGATAATGAAAAATGGAAACAACCTACAGGAATATACAAATAATCTTACATCGATCCTGGTGGAAAAGCTGAATAATCTTTTTAAACAGAAAAGTGTCCCGATAGTGGTACATTCATTTTCATCATTTTTCAGATTTATCACGATAGACCCTTACCCTTTTGTGAAGGATCCAATTGAGCTTGAGATACTATTTTTGTTAATGATTTTAAAAGGTGTCTACGTATGGGAGCGGCGGATATGCTACCTTTCCACCCAGCATACCATCCAGGATGTGGAAAATATCGTTAAAATAGTGGATGAATCGATTGATGAGATGAGAAGTGGAGGTTTTAGCTTTACATTTTAAAAGTAGGAGGTAAAGATGTCATTTTTGGTGGAATTTGCAATGTTCCCCACTGACAAAGGGGAAAGTGTAAGCAATTACGTAAGCAGAATAATTAAAATGATCGATGGCCTCGGAATACCTTACAAACTCACACCAATGGGTACGGTGTTTGAGGCAAATAGTATGGAAGAAGCTTTGGAAATTATAAACATTGCTTACAAACAGCTTGAACCAGATTGCAATAGGATATATACCGTCATAAAGATGGATATCAGAAAAGGTGCCAAAAATAGGATGGAGGGGAAGATAAAATCTGTGGAAGAAAAATTAAATAAAAAGATTAGATCATAGTTTTATCTAAACCATGTGGGATTTAAAGACTATTTTGTTGCTTTTAATATACATCTTTTAAAATTGTTTTATCTAAACCATATAAGATTTAAAGGAAACAGGAAATCGGCAAAAGAGAACCGGTACACGGAAACCGGTAAACGTACGTAGAACGTTGAAACGTCGAACATCGAACTATTAGTTTTTAATGTTTATCAATTCGAATCTTCCCTATTTCATATAATATTGACCAGATTTTTGCACAGTACTTTGATCGTCTTTTGTCTATAATGGAGTTTTTCAAGTTGTCAATATAGCTGTCATAAACTTCTTTAACTCTTCCTTTTTTACTATAATTCTAAACTTATAGTCTGCATTTGGGGTTTTTATTATTGAGTAGTTAATACCTGCTTCCTTTATCTTTTTTTACCATCTGGATCGACCTGCTTTATTTTAAAAAAGGCTGGATCTGCATAAAGTTCATCTTTCCCAGTAAACTCTTGTGAAAATATTTCCATCAGACCATTTTATTGATAGATCCCCTTTATAAGCCTGGAAAAGGGTTTTGCCTAATCTGTAGGCCAATTTGTCGTTTGTGGTATAAACGATAATCATATCATCTTTTTCTTCAATTTTGCCTATTCTTGGTAGGGCGGTTTTAGTGCGTTGTTTTTGCTCTTCATTCTTTAGCAGATTCATTATTTCATCTCTGTGTTTTTTGGCGAATTCACCTTTTATATAAAGTATGCCTTCGAAATATTCTTCTTTTATTTTCTTACATGCGGGGCATAGGATTGGATTTTTCATCTCTTCTGGTCTGGCATTTAATTTCCAATGTTTGTCCACATATGTAATTTTACACTGGGTACAGTAGGAATAGTTTAGGAACTCTGATCTATATGGGTCATCGTGGAAGTCGAAGAACTTGATATAAGGAAGAGACTTAAACTTTTGTAGTTTCATATGCTACCTCCTTGCATCTATATTTTGTAAATAAATCTACCTACTATAAATTATACGTAATGAGAATCTAAATTCAAGTATATTTTTTAAAATTAGACCAGTCATAAGGTCTGTAAATTTTTGTTGATTTAAATTATTTGTTGGCATATAAACTATTTTAGATGTAATCAAAATTAAGGAATATTTACTATGTTTTCTAAGGTTTTGACATTTCACTTGGTGGGTATTGATGCCGTTTTGGTGGATGTTGAAGTGGATATACGTGAAATGGGGCTTCCATCGTTTACCGTTGTGGGACTGGCGGAAGGGGCTGTAAAGGAGAGCAAAGAAAGGGTAAAATCTGCCCTTAAAAATCTTAATTTTAATTTCTTTTCAAAACCTATTACGTTGAATCTTGCACCAGCAGATATCAAAAAAGATGGTTCACATTTCGATTTACCCATTGCCATTGGACTTATTGCTGCAGCAGGTTTTATTACAAAGGATCTTTCGAATACTGTCTTTGTGGGGGAGTTATCGCTGGATGGGGATTTAAGAGGGGTAAACGGTGTATTACCTATGACACTAAGCGCTTTAAATTCTGGTATAAAAAATATTATTGTCCCTTACGATAACGGGCAGGAAGCTGCAATAGTTGACGGTATCAATGTTTATGGTTTTAAGAATATTTCTGAAGTGGTGGGTTTTTTAGTTGGAGATATTGATGGGGAGAGGTTTAAGATTGAAAAGAGTCAGAATGAAGATGACAGGTTGCTTTACGATGTTGATTTTATGGATGTAAAGGGGCAGTTTCTTGCCAGAAGAGCTGCTGAGATTGCCGCATCCGGAATGCACAATATGCTCATGATAGGTTCCCCTGGTAGTGGAAAAACGATGATAGCCAAAAGGATTCCTACAATTCTTCCTCCTATGAGCCTTGAAGAATCGATAGAGACTACCAAGATACATTCTGTTGCGGGTATACTTAAAAACAAAGGTAGGTTGGTGAGAGAAAGATATTTTTCCTCAATTCATCACACCACCAGCGACATTGCCCTGATAGGTGGAACAAGGGATGCCAGACCTGGTGCCATCTCAATTGCCCATAATGGTGTGCTGTTTCTGGATGAATTTCTTGAATTTAAAAGAGCCGTTCTTGAGGTTTTAAGGCAACCAATGGAAGATGGTGTCATTACGGTATCAAGGGCTAATAGAACTGTCACTTATCCAGCTAAGTTTATGCTTGTGGCGGCTTGTAATCCATGTCCCTGTGGCTTTTATGGCGACCCTGTGAAACAATGTGTCTGTTCTGAAATGCAGGTAAAAAGATATAGAAGTAGGCTTTCAGGGCCTTTGATGGATAGAATAGATATACATGTCCATGTGGCATCCTTAAATTTTGATGAGCTTTCGAGCATCCCAAACGGTGAAAGTTCCGAGACAATTAGAAAACGTGTGGAGAAGGTTCATCTTATTCAAAGAGAGAGATTTAAAAAAGATAAGATATATTTTAATTCCCAGATGTCTGAAAAACATATAAAAAAGTATTGCCAGCTCAATCAGGATTCTATATCTTTACTTGAGAAGGTTAATAAAAAATACCACTTTTCCGCCAGAAGTTATTCAAAGATTCTTAAAGTTGCAAGAACAATTGCAGATATGGATGATGCAGATGGGATAGAGACCAAACATATAATGGAAGCTGTAAAATTTAGAATTACAGATCAGTGGACAAATGAACTATAGGGGTGTTTGATGAATAATATATATTTTATAGGTTTTATGGGTACCGGTAAGACCACAATTTCCAGACTTATTGCAGAACGTCTGAATATGAAATGGGTCGATCTGGACGATATGATACAGCAAAAGGAAAAAAAGACCATCGTGGAGATCTTTAGGGAAAATGGGGAAGAATATTTCAGAAATCTTGAAAAAGAGGTTCTAACGGATGTGGCGGTAGAAAGGGGGTATGTGGTGTCCACAGGTGGTGGTATTGTTATCGTTGATGAGAATGTTAAAATTATGAAAGAAAGTGGCTTAATTATTACTCTTGTGGCATCTCCGGATGTTATATATGAAAGGTTGAAAGATGATCAGAGTAGACCACTGCTTCAGGTACCAAATCCTTTGGAAGAGATCAAAAGATTAATGTATGAGAGGGCGCCTTTTTATATTAAAGGAGATATGATCATAGATACGTCATTTGACGAGCCGGATATGATTGTGGAGGAGATTTTAAAAGAGATTGAAAAGAGGAAAAATGGAAAAGGTACATGTTAATCTGAATTATTCAAAATATTTTAGCTATGATATACTAATAGACCATAATTTTGTTGATAATGAACTTAGGGGGATTGCAAATTATAATAGGGCCCATCTGGTCGTTGATAAAAATGTCTGTGAACTTTACAATTCTTTTTTTGTTGGCGATATTTTTATACTAAATTCATCAGAACACAATAAAAATTTAAATACAGTTTATGATATACTCAATTTTATGAAAAATAGAAAAGCCCTCAGAAATGATACACTTTTTGCGGTTGGGGGTGGTATTGTTGGGGATGTTGCGGGTTTTGCGGCATCGATATATATGAGGGGGATAAACTTTATTCAGGTGCCCACCACTTTATTGTCTATGGTTGATAGCAGTGTTGGTGGGAAGACGGGAGTAAATCTGGGGGACGTGAAGAATCTTGTGGGATCTTTTTATCAGCCCAAAAAGGTGCTGATTGATACATTATTTCTTACTACACTGCCTGAAGATGAATTTAAAAGTGGTCTGGCGGAAGTTATCAAATATGCGTTACTCTTTGATAAAGATTTGTATGAATTTTTAATAAGTAATAAAACAGATGTGGTCAAACGGAGGGAAGATGTTATAATCAAGATTATTAAACGTTGTTGTGAGCTTAAAGCAAAGGTCGTAGAAGAGGATGAAACGGAGCAGGGGATCAGGAAACTTTTGAATCTTGGGCATACGTTTGGGCATGCCATAGAGGTTGATTCTGATCATGAGATAAAACATGGTATTGCCGTTGCAAAAGGGATCTATTTAGAGGCTTTATTTGCCTATGAAAAAGGGATGATAGGTAAAAATGTGTTAGATGATATTGAAAAGATTTTTGAAATATACGATTACGATTTAAATTATCAGGTAAGGGATTTTACACTTTTTATCAATGCTATTGGATCCGATAAAAAGGCTATGTCGAGTGGCATTGTGCTTGCATTGACATCTGATGTGGGAAGTGGTATAATTAAAAGTGGGATTGATTTAGATAGTATAAAAAAATTTTTTGAAGGTGCCAGATGGATGAGGCCTCAATAAAAAGATATCTTAAAGATGTGGAGTATTTTTCAAAAAAATTAGAAGAGGATCCTACTTCAAGAGTTTTTATGCCTCTTGCTTTTGCCTATTTGAGATTGGGAAAATATGATAAGGTGATAGAAGTATGTAGCAAAGGGTTGGATAATCATCCGGATTACCATGCTGCAAAGGTTGTACTGGCAAATGCTTTTTTAGAAAAAGGGATGCTTGATGAGGCAAAGCATCTTCTTTATGATGTTGTGGAAAAAGTACCTGAAAACTATAGAGCAAATAAGATGTTGGGGGACATATTAAGGGAATCTGGTGATATAATTGGCGCCACAGTTTACTACAGGAATGCCCTTGTGGCTGCTCCAGAGGATTTTGAACTGAAGGTGTTGATTGAAGAATTGACGGAGTCTTTTGGTGGTAAAGCGTTCCCGAGGGATGATGAGCTAAAATCGATGGATGAGACGATAGGAAAAGTTGAAACGGCTCCTATAGATGAAGATATGTCAGAGCTCAAATCTGAAATCGGTAAGATGGGGCAATTGATTTCTGATGAAGAGGAATCAAGATCAAACGTGGTGGAGATCCCTGACAGCATTGTTTCAGCAACTGAATTGATGGAAGAAGCTCAAAAATCCAGTTCTGAAAATGTTGAACTTCAGTTTGATACCCTCGATTTAGGCAATCTTGAACAGATAGAAGGGGTCAGTGATGCATCCAAATTAAAAGATGAACCCATCAAAATAGATGAAGATCTGATTGAAAAATTTGATTTTGGTGGCGAAAAGAGCGATTTTGATGTGGAAAAACATGTTGGTCTTGAAAGCTTTGATAGTCTGACGGAATCTCTCCCTATTAATATTGAAGAGCAAAAGAAAGGTGATGAGTTATCCATAGATAAAAAAGATGATAAATCGAAAATTCTGGATGAGCCTGGTAATCTAACCAATGATATTAATTTAGATTTATTGGATTTGAATGTGGGTGGTACTGCCACCGTAGAATCAAGAATAGATGACCCCCTTGAAAATTTATTTGAAACTTCAGAACATTCCATTTCTGAGGATGAAAAACAGCTTGAAATTATGGAGGGTGCCTTTAATCTTGAATTAGACAAAAAGACTGATGAAGTAGGTAAGGTTTCTGGGGATGAAGAATTGAGGACTGATTCAAAGGTTGTGGAAGAGCTTGAAAGATGGTTGAATAATATCAAAAAGATCAAAGAGGAGCGCAGTGTTTAATAAAACGCTTGAAACTATTTTAAAAGCTGTAAAAGGGGTAAGAATGGTGGCCATCTTTGACGGGGATGGTTTTGTGGTGTATAATGTGGGGGATGAGAATATAGCAGATGAGGTAGGGGCTGAGTTTTCATCGTTACTAAAATATTTAAAAAAGATTTCAGCAAATCTTGATATAAACAGTATCAATTCTTTTATTTTTGAAGGGGAAAACAGAAAGATGCTTTTTAAAAAGATCACTGAGGAATACTATGTAGTGGTTTCAATGGACGTTGATGCTATCATTGGGAAGCTAAGGTATGTACTCGATTTGATGAATGAACAACTTATAAAGGAGCTCTTGTGATGAATGTTTTGGTGATCAATGGGGCAAATCTAAATATGCTTGGTAGAAGGGAGCCTGAAATATACGGTAAAGAAACACTTGATGATATAAATTCATATTTAAAAGATTACGCAGAGAATAAAGGGTTGAAATTAGATTTTTTTCAATCCAACCTGGAGGGTGAGATAATAAATAGAATTCATGAAGCTTATGGAAAATATTCATATATTATAATAAATCCTGGAGCATTCACTCATACCAGTATAGCAATAAGGGATGCTATTTTATCCGTAGGGATCCCTTTTATAGAGGTGCATTTGTCCAATGTATATGCCAGGGAGCCTTTCAGAAAGTTCTCCTATCTTTCGGATGTGGCAAAAGGGGTGATTACAGGTTTTGGGAGAGACTCCTACCTTATGGCAATTGATTATTTATCCCGTAATATCAAATAATCTGTCAGAGAATGAATAATGAAAGATTTACTTAGAGTAGAAAAATTTAGACAGAAGATAGAATCTTCAGGTAAGATCCCATATCTTATATCGGATATGGGGGATGTGCTATACCTCAGTGGGTTTACCGGTAGTATTGGATATATTTTAATAACAGAAGGGGAGAATATCTTTATCACAGATGGTAGATATGAAGAGCAATGCAAAATTGAGTTGAAGGGTAGTTGGAGGGTTGAAATCGTAAGCTCTTATAAAGAATATTTTGAAAAACTAAGAGAGCTTTTTCACAAGCTGTATGTGACGGATAAATTGCCACTGAATCTCTATTTAGATTTGAGTAAAAATGTTGATCTGGTAGTTGACGATTTTTCTGAAATAATGCAGATGAGAATGATAAAAGATGACGAAGAGATACAGATGATAAAGAATGCCTATCAGATTGCTGCGGATGCAATGATGAATAGTTTATCCGGTTTTGTATTCGGGAAGACCGAAAGGGAATGGGCTGCAATTTTAGAATATAATATGAAGCTATCCGGTGCTGATAAGGAAAGTTTTGATACGATTGTGGCATCTGGATATAGGGGGGCTATGCCACATGGTAGGGCATCGGATAAGGTAATCAATATCTTTGAACCGGTTATTATAGATTATGGATCAAAAGCCAACTACGTCAGTGATATTACCAGGATGGTATACATGGGTAATGACAGCGAGGTGTTGGATAATTTAAAAATTATTTCTGAAACTGTTGATTATTGTATAGATCTTATCATGCCAGGGGAGATCTGTTCTGAAATATATCAGAAAAGTAAGAGATATCTCGAGAAATATAATCTTGATGAATATTTTAATCATGGTCTTGGACATTCAATTGGTATAGATGTACATGAGAAACCTTCTCTGAGTAAATATGATGATACAATCATAAAGGAAGGGATGATATTTACGGTGGAGCCAGGGATCTATTTTCCGGGTAAGTATGGTATCCGGATGGAGGAGACAGTTTTGGTTAAGAAAAATGGTTGTGAAATTATTAGTTCTGTGCTAAAAGATAGGCTGCTTAAACTATGATAATGCTTATAAAATAAGTAAATATGTGATAAAAATGAAAAAAGAGGTGAAAGATGGTAGTTACTCCAAACCAATTTAGAAGAGGCACAAAAATAGAGGTAGATGGTGAACCATATACAGTGGTGGAATATCTACATATAAAAATGGGTCGTGGTGGAGCAAACGTAAGGACAAAGATGAAAAGTCTTATAACCGGAAGGGTAATCGAAAGAACATTTACTTCCGATGAGAAGATTAAGCAGCCTGATTTTGAAGAGAAACAGATGCAGTATCTTTATAATGATGGCGAAAATTACTATTTTATGGATAATGAGACCTACGAGCAGATTACCATGACCAGTGAAGAGGTGGGGGAAGCTGCCCTTTTTATGCCGGAGAATATCAATGTTAAGGTTCAGATATTCAACAAAAAGCCGATAGGCGTGGAGATTCCAAATTTTGTTGAATTAGAGGTTGTAGAAACCGTGCCTGGCATAAAAGGTGATACTGTGAGCGGTGGTTCTAAGCCTGCAAAAGTTTCCACTGGTGGTACCGTTACAGTGCCACTTTTTGTAAATGAAGGGGATATAATAAAGATCGATACAAGGGATGGTTCATACATAGAAAGAGTGAGTAAATAATCCAAATTTCTAACTGAATTTAAAAAAAATTATATATAGCACTTTTTGATTAAAACTGGGGAAGGGTAAAAATATATAGGGGTGTGTTTATGGATATCAAGGAGTTAAAAGAACTTGTAAAGTTTATCGAGAAGTCAGGATTTACAGAGTTTGAGTATGAGACGGATAATGTAAGGGTTTACCTCTCAAAGAATGTGCAGGTGGGACAGATAATTGCTCCTCAGGTACAGTCTCAGATGGTTACCACTGCTAATCAACCTGTGACAACAGGGAATGCTACAGAAAATGTTGTGGAGAAAAAGTCAGAGGAATTATCGGGGAACCCAAACCTTGTGGAGATAAAATCACCGATTGTAGGAACCTTTTATGAGGCACCAGCTCCAGGAGCAGACCCATTTGTAAAAGAGGGTGATATCGTAAAAAAAGGGAAAACCCTCTGTATCATCGAAGCTATGAAGATCATGAATGAGATAGAAGCGGAGTTTGATTGTAAGATAGTAAAAAAAGTGGGGAAAAATGGTGTCCCTGTGGAATTTGGCGAAACGATATTCTTAGTAGAAAAAGTATAGGTGTTTTATGTTTAGAAGAGTATTGATAGCCAATAGAGGGGAGATAGCTTTAAGAATCATAAGGGCATGTAGAGAGCTTGGGATTGAGACGGTGGCTGTATATTCTGAAGCGGACAGGGAATCCCTCCATGTGGCATTTGCAGATTCTTCAGTTTGTATCGGTGGAGCCTCACCAACCCAAAGCTATTTAAATATCAAAAATATTATAGCTGCTGCGGAAATATCGGATGCAGATGCTATTCATCCTGGATATGGATTCCTGGCTGAAAATGCCACTTTTGCCAAAATTTGTGAGGAGTGTGGGTTTACATTCATCGGTCCATCTCCGGAACATATAGATCTTATGGGGAATAAATCGAATGCAAAGGAGACGATGAAGAAGCTTGGTGTTCCGGTGGTGCCTGGTAGTGATGGCCCAATTAAGGACGCAAAAGAAGCTTTGAACTTTGCAAAAAAGATCGGTTTTCCGGTGATGATAAAGGCCTCTGCTGGTGGTGGTGGTAAGGGGATGAGGATGGCTCATAACGACATCACATTCCTTAAAAACTTTGAAACTGCCAAGATGGAAGCAAAAAATGCATTTGGCAACGATGAGGTTTACATAGAAAAACTGATCGAAGATCCAAGACATATTGAGATACAGGTATTTGGTGATGGGAAGGGTAAAGGGTTACATTTCTTTGAAAGGGAATGCTCCATTCAAAGGAGGCATCAAAAGCTATTAGAGGAGGCTCCAAGTATTGCTATTGACGATGCCACAAGAAAGAAAATGGGGGAAGTTTCCGCAAATGCAATAGCCCAGCTTAAGTATAAGAATGCTGGTACTATTGAGTATCTTCTGGACAAACATGGTAATTTCTATTTTATGGAGATGAACACCAGAATCCAGGTGGAGCACCCTATAACTGAGATGATAACGGGGATCGATTTAGTAAAGCTACAATTGATAGTCGCAGCAAAAGGGGAGATCCCTTTTAATCAGGAAGATATTAAGCTAAACGGACATGCAATTGAGTTTAGAATAAATGCAGAGGATCCTGAAAAGTTTACACCTTCACCAGGGCTTATAAAAGCTTACTACATCCCCGGTGGTTTTGGGGTAAGGGTGGACTCTGCTGCATACCAGGACTATTACATTCCTCCATTTTATGATTCAATGGTGGCAAAGCTTATCGTTCATGGAAGAGATAGATCTGAAGCAATAGAAAGGGGTAAAAGGTGTCTCAAAGAATTTGTGGTGGAAGGGGTGAAGACCACCATCCCTTTACATGAAAAGATCCTTGAAAATCACCACTTCATTGCGGGGAATATTGCCACGGATTTTTTAGATAAGCACTTTAAATGATAGGGGTATAAGTTGAGAAAGATATTAATTGGAATATGTTTACTGATTATACCATTTTTTGGGTTTGCTGAAGAGGATGTTAACTATATAAAAGAATTTTTAAAGGCTAATATGCTTATAAATGATGGGAACATAAAGGATGCTTTACCCATACTTGAAAAGATCAACAAGAATGTTGATGATGAGGCGATAGTAATAAAACTGGCGGAAGTTTACATCGCATTGGGTAAAAAAGATGAATTTGATAGACTCATGGATAAAAGCCTGAAAAAAGAGGTGTTTAGTAAAAGCTCGACCATACGAAGATTTTATGCTAATACATTAGCCACTGTATTCAATAAAACCGATGAAGCCATTAATCAGATGAAGAAGCTTGTGGAGATAGATCCATCTAAGGAAAACCTTCTTCTGCTTACAAAACTTTGTGAGACCAAAAAAGATTTTTCCTGTGCCATAAGTGCAATGAACAAGATTATTGAAAAAGAACCCACTGCAGAGAATTATTATAAAAGAGGTCTTTATTACTACAATCTCGAGTTGAAGCCGAATGCCCTTAGGGATTTTGAAGCCTCTTTGAAGTTGGAAAAGAATTTTATGCCTATGCTGATGATATCTGAGATATATATACAGGATAATAACACGGATCTGGCTATTAAATATCTGGAAGATGCTGTGAAGGAAAAGGCAGGGCTGGTGATACCTGAATATAGACTGGCGGAGCTTTACAGGGTAAAAGGGGATTTCCAGAAATCGGTGAAGTATTTTGAAATGATAGCTGATAAAGTTAGTGACCGGGAAAAACTTTATGTATACAAACAAATCGCTGGTATCTATTTTGAATTAAAAGATTACGATTCAGCTTTTGTATGGTTTAGCCGTTTAAATGAGGTTGATAAGAATGATCAATTATCGTATTATTACCTTGGGGTCATAAGTGAGCTAAAAAAAGATTTTCAGCAAGCTGTAAAATATTACAAAGAGCTTACCCTTATGGATCCCCGTCATACTTTTGGGAAAAAAAGACTTGCCTATGCTTATATGAAAATTAAAGATTATCCCAATGCACTATCTGCTATTGAATCGATAGATAAAGATGAAAGGGATGTGGACTATTTTAGAATTAAAGCATTGATATATGCGGAAAAGAAAGATACTCAAAATCAGCTGGCAACACTGATTGATGGCCTTTCCAAAAATCCAAACAGCGAAGATCTTTTATTTGATATTGCCGACTATTACGAAAAGGTAAAACAGTACGACAAGGTGGAGTATTACCTGAAAAAGCTTCTATCGCTAAATCCCAATAATGCGTCTGCGTTAAACTACCTTGGGTATCTCTATGCTGAACAGAATAAAAATCTTGTTGAAGCTTATAATATGATAGAAAAAGCCCTGAAGCTTGAGCCAGATAATTCCGCATATCTTGATAGTATGGCGTGGGTGCTTTATAGATTGAAAAGGTACCAGGAGGCGTTTGAATACCAGAAGAAAGCTTTGAAAAGATCTCCGGAAGAAAAAGAGATGATTGATCATATGAAGGAGATTCTTAAGGCTCTTGGGATCAATAAAAGCATTGAGGATATTTTGAAAGAGGTAAAATGAAATCTATACTGAAACTATTTTTTTCTTTTGGTTTATCTATTTATTTGATTTACGGGTGTGCAACCAAAGAGGTGTCAATTCCTGTTGCCCCTGTGGACAACAAGACAGAGTATGAAGAGCATCTTAAGAAATTGATAACAAAATTGGCGGAGAAAAATCCCATTATTTGTAGTTACAAAAGTAGTGTTATCTTCGATTATCAGGATGAAAAGACAAAAGTCAAAATGAAAGGACTTGTTAATAAAGATTGCGATAACAATGGTGAGGTTGTGGTTCTGGGGCCATTTGGGGTTGTACTATACAATGCAAAATATAAAAATGGCGTCCTTGAGATCTCTAAGGATAATGATACACTCATTGTAAACGAGAAAACCCAAAATAAGGTTTCAGAAATGATTCGATATATTCATCTTTTGAACTACCCTGGAATTTTGCCGGATGAGACCTATGCTTTCAGGGAAGAAGGGGATAAGATATTGTTTCATAAGGATAATGTAAGCATATTTACAGAAGACTTTAATATTAAAAAGATTGTTTTTGGCAGGATCACTGTGGTCTACAATGTGGAAAAAGGGAAAATAAAAGAGATTACTTTGATACAGGAAGATAAAAATAGATATTTAAGGATCATTTTTAATTAATTATGGATTTTATTAGAAGCTATGCTAAGATTAACATATTTCTACATATTATAAATAAAAGAAGTGATGGTTATCACGATATCTTTTCTTTAATGGCGAAGATAGGGCTATACGATACTGTTTTTGTTGAAAAGTCTGATCGTTTTGAAATAGATTCAAACGTTAGATGGTTGCCTACGGATGAAAATAATATCGTTTATAAGGTTTATCAAAAGGTAAAAGAGATCTACGATATTCCACCGGTGCGATTTAAGATATTTAAAAATATTCCTGCTGGAGCGGGTTTAGGTGGTGGGAGCAGTAATGCGGAAGCTGGTTTGACTCTTTTGGATGTTTATTTTGGTCTAAATATGGGTTATCAGGAAAAGATGGATGTTTTAAAATCTGTTGGATCGGATACGGCATTTTTTTTGGTTAAAGATGGTGTTGCCTATGCTGAAGGTCGGGGTGAGATTGTATCAAAAGGGCCATTACTTCCTAAGGCTAAGATATTACTGGTAAAACCACCTTTTTCTGTTTCAACAAAGGAAGCATATGCAGGTGTAAAATTAAGATTGACAAATAATTACAATGAAGATAAAATAAAAAGTTTCGTGGGATACGGCGATATGATAAAAATGCAGGAAAACGATTTTGAATATACAATATTTGAAAAATATCCAGAACTTAGCTGGATAAAAAATATGTTGATCAAGTTTGGTGCTGATGGTGCTTTAATGAGTGGCAGTGGTTCTACAGTGTATGGTGTATTTTCCAATGAAAATAAGATGAACGAAGCGGAAAGATTTTTTAGAAAATTAAATATATATTGGACATTAAAAACAACGATATTATAGGTGGTGCTATGGATTTTTTGGTTTTTTCGGGTAATTCTAATAAAACATTGGCTCAGGGGATTGTTGCCAAGCTTGGATTGAGGCTTGGGGATGCCACTGTGAGTAAATTCAGTGATGGTGAGATATTTGTTAGAATAAATGAATCGGTTAGAGGTAGGGATGTTTTTGTGGTGCAATCCACTAATAACCCTGCAGAAGTTCATCTGATGGAGCTCATGATAATGGTGGATGCTCTTAAAAGAGCTTCAGCCAAGTCTGTAACGGCTGTTATGCCTTATTTTGGTTATGCCAGACAGGATAGAACTGTGGAGCCTAGGGTGCCCATCACGGCAAAGCTTGTGGCAAATCTCCTTACAAAATCTGGGATTGATAGGATTGTTACGATGGATTTGCATGCAGGGCAGATACAGGGTTTTTTCGATATCCCGGTGGATAACCTCTATTCAGTGCCGATAATTGCTAAGTACTTCAAGGATAAAGGGATGTGTGGTGAAGACTATGTTGTGGTTTCTCCGGATGCTGGTGGCGTTACGAGGGCAAGGGGGTTTGCAAAAGCTTTAGATACATCCCTTGCGATTATTGATAAAAGAAGATCCGGTCCCAATGTGGCAAAAGCTATGAATGTGATAGGTGATGTAAAGGGTAAAAGTGTAATAATAATAGATGATATGATAGATACCGCCGGTACGCTTGTGGAAGCAGCCCATGCCATTTTAGAACATGGAGCAACGAAAGTAGTTGCCGGTGCATCCCATGGTATTTTGAGCGGGTCAGCTATAGAAAGGATATTAAAGAGTGAACTGGAAGAGGTGGTAATTACAGATACAATTGAGGCCAGCAAAGAAAAGCTTTCTATTTCAAAGCTCAAAATATTATCAACAGCTGACCTTTTTGCCGAAGCTATAAACCGGATTTATAAAAAAGAGAGTATCAGTTCACTTTTTGTAAATATATAATATGAATAGATGGCTTGTGGCAGGGTTGGGTAATCCTGGAGATAAATATCGACTTACAAGGCATAACATAGGATTTATGGTGATGGATATGATGGCAGATAGGTTTAATCTGTCGTTTAAAGGTGGTTTTGAAGCAGATTATGCTGTTGCTGACATATTTGCTAAAAGATGTTATGTTGTAAAACCTCAAACTTATATGAATTTAAGTGGGAAGTCTATTTTTGAGATTTCGAGATATTTTGATATTCCCAAAGAAAATATTATCGTGGTACATGATGATCTTGATCTTTCTTTTGGTAGAATCAAAATAAAGGTTGGGGGTTCATCTGGTGGTCATAATGGTATTAATTCTATAATAGCCTCCCTTTCTTTTGCAGATTTTACAAGGGTTAAGATGGGGATAGATAAGCCTAAGTCGAAGGATGTGAGTGGGTTTGTTCTCTCTGAATTCAGTGCAGATGAGAAGAAGGTTTTACGTGATTTTGTGGAGCTTGGATGTAATGCAACAATTGCTATTTTAGAAAAAGATGTAAGATATGCAATGAATTTATACAACAAAAAAATAATAACTAAGGAGGTTAATGAAAGATGTCCAGCTTAATGTATTTGGCTCCAATAGTTGGTTTAGCAGGAATTGTGCTGGCAATTGTGCTCTATAACTATATTAAGAGCCAGCCGGCGGGTAATGAAAAGATGAAAGAGATCTCTGAAATGATCCATGAAGGTGCAATGGCGTTTCTTTTCAGAGAGTACAAGATCCTTGTATTTTTTATCATCGTCGTTTTTATACTTATATCTATTTCTTCGGATCTTGGTATTAAAACTGCCATTTCTTTCGTTTTTGGTGCAATAGCTTCTATTCTTGCGGGTTTTATCGGTATGAAAGCTGCTACGAGAGCAAATGTGAGAACCAGTGAAGCTGCAAGAAGTGGTGGTATAGCAAAGGCTCTATTTGTCTCCTATATGGGGGGATCAGTTATGGGACTTTCTGTGGCTAGTCTTGGTCTTATAGGTGTGGGGGTTTTGTTTGCTATATTTGGTGATCCCTCCACTGCAAAATATATAAATGGATTTGCTATGGGTGCTTCATCTATTGCACTTTTTGCAAGAGTTGGTGGTGGTATATACACAAAGGCTGCCGATGTGGGGGCTGACCTTGTGGGTAAAGTGGAAGCAGGTATACCTGAAGATGACCCAAGGAACCCTGGTGTTATTGCAGATAATGTTGGTGATAACGTGGGAGATATTGCTGGTATGGGGGCGGATATATTTGAATCCTATGTCGGGTCAATCGTTGCTACGATTGCAATTGCCGCCACAGCTTCTACGGATCAGCTTTCAATGCTTGGTGGGGAGCAGCTCAGGTTTCAACTTATGTACTTACCGATACTTCTTTCGGTAATAGGCGCTATTTCATCTATAATAGGGATATTCTCTATGATGGTTCTTAAAAATCTTCCACCACAGAACGCGTTAAGATATTCGACATTTGTAGGTGCCATCCTCTTTCTTATAGGATCTTATTTTACAATCTCATCCCAGGCTATAAGCAATGGAGTATTTCTTGCAGTATTCTTTGGTACCATTGCGGGGATAGTTATAGGGCTTATTACTGAATACTATACATCAGCTTCCCCTGTAAGAAAAATAGCTCTTGCTTCAAAAACCGGTCCAGCCACAAACATAATTCAGGGTTTTGCTGTTGGGCTTGAAAGTACAGTGTTACCAATCATTGCAATCTCAATCGCGGTATTGGTGGCAAATCATTATGCTGGACTTTATGGTATAGCACTGGCGGCTGTGGGTATGCTTGCTACAGTGGGTGTAACAATGACTGTTGACGCATATGGTCCTATAGCTGATAATGCCGGAGGTATATCCGAAATGGCTGAACTTGGACCTGAAGTAAGAAAAATTACCGATAGTCTGGATGCTCTTGGTAATACTACCGCTGCAATGGGTAAAGGTTTTGCTATTGGGTCTGCTGCTCTTACTGCTCTGGCTCTTTTTGCAGCTTACTCAAGCGCTGCAGGATTAAAAATGATAAACCTTGTGAGCCCATATACGGTGGTGGGGCTTTTTATCGGTGGCTTTTTGCCATTTTTAATTGCCGCTCTTACAATGACTTCTGTTGGTAAAGCTGCAGGTCAGATGGTGGAGGAGATTAGAAGGCAGTTTAGGGAGATACCTGGATTGCTGGAAGGTAAGCCTGGTGTAAAGCCTGACCCAAAAACTTGCGTGGATATTTCCACTTCAGCAGCATTAAAGGAGATGATATTGCCAGGACTTCTAGCGGTAATTGCTCCTATAGTTATTGGATTTGTATTCGGAAAAGAGGCACTGGGGGGTACCCTTGCTGGTGCTACAGTATCTGGTGTATTGCTTGCGCTTTTGATGGCAAATGCTGGTGGTGCATGGGATAATGCCAAGAAATATATCGAAAAAGGTGAGTTGGAAGGTGAAAAGAAGGGTGGTGATGCCCACAAAGCGGCTGTTACAGGGGATACAGTGGGGGATCCATTCAAGGATACAAGTGGACCGGCTCTTAATATTTTAATTAAGCTTATGAGCATAGTAGCATTGATAATTGCTCCACTTCTTAAGTAAATTTTGTTTTAGAATTCATCAGGTGGGATATTATTTAACTATCCCACCTTTTTTATATGGAGAATATGGAAAATTATATAGACATAGCTCTTGCCATAGCCCTTGCTCTTCTGGTTGGGCTTGAGAGGGGCTGGCATCTAAAGGATGAAGATGAAGGAAAAAGAATTGCAGGTATCCGGACATTTACAGTGGTGGGGATATTTGCATCCCTTTCGTCATTTTTTTCTAAGGAAGTGGTACCATATTTTATAATGGTTGCCTTTGGTGGGCTATCAATTGTAGTGTCTATTCTCATATTTAGAACAAGAAATGAAGAAGACAGAGGAATTACCACAGAGATATCACTTTTAACGACATTTATAATCTCCACTCTTGCGGCGTATGGGTATAGATATATAGCTTCAGCTTCGGCAGTATTGATGGTGATTCTTCTCACTTTGAAGCCGCAGATACATTCTATTGTTAAAAGGATAGCCTTCGATGAATTAATCGCTTTACTCAAGTTTTTAGTCCTTATTTCTATAATCTACCCCATCCTTCCGAATACGACGATAGGTGGATGGACGTCGATTACTTATACAGATATTTTTAAGATTGTAATTATATTATCTGCTATATCATTTTTAGGGTATGTTGCGGTAAAGATAGCTGGTCCTAAAAAAGGTGTAATTCTTTCATCACTTATGGGTGGATTAGTGTCATCCACAGCTGTTACGATAAATCTCTCAAACTATTTCAGACAAAACAATGGTTCTCCGAATGTTTATACATTTGGTATATTGCTATCATGGGTGGTGATGTTTTTTAGAGTGGTTATTTTGACATGGATCTTTAATTGGGAACTGTTGATTATGGTCATACCGATAATCCTTTCTATGGTGATGGGGGTATTGATTTACCTATACATCATAAAAAAGGATCTGGACAATACATCTGAAATTAAAATGGAGATAAAAAATCCTATAGAGATTCTGTCTTCTATTAAATTTGCCTTATTGCTGTCCGCCATAATTTTTTTAGCTGAAAAAGGGAAAGAGGAATTTGGAAAGGTTGGAGTTTTAGTTATCTCAGTATTTTCAGGTATTAGCGATGTGGATGCCATAA
Source organism: Calditerrivibrio nitroreducens (assembly GCA_002878065.1). GTDB lineage: Bacteria > Chrysiogenota > Deferribacteres > Deferribacterales > Calditerrivibrionaceae > Calditerrivibrio > Calditerrivibrio nitroreducens_A. The sequence continues at coordinate 253 of PNIN01000002.1, read as the reverse complement.
CGGTTTATCTTTCTAAACTTTCAATAGATAATGTTTTCAAAATCACCTCAGTGATCGGTATATTTCTGGCGGTGATTGTTAATACGTTGGTGAAATGTTGTATAGCGACGTATGTGGGGAGCAGAGCCCTTGGATCCGTTTTATTTAAAGTGACATTCATGATTGTATTGTTTGGGATTATTAGTATTGTTTTTGTTTTATATATTTCATAGAGTTTTGTATGATAACTGGGATCTTTTATTCATTATTTTCC
>PNIN01000057.1 GCA_002878065.1 Calditerrivibrio nitroreducens | reverse complement strand
TTTATATCCCACATAGTTCAGACAGAACCGAGTAGAGTTGCCGGACGGAAGAGAAATTCCAATTACTTTATATCCCACATAGTTCAGACAGAACATAACACAACTATTATTCTGGACGTACATCATAGCTATAATCTTTATATCCCACATAGTTCAGACAGAACAAGTAAAGTTAGAGTTTTGAAAATAAAAGCCAAAAGCTTTATATCCCACATAGTTCAGACAGAACGAAAAAAGGTTGAGTTTAAATTAGGGGACGTTGCAAGATTTATATCCCACATAGTTCAGACAGAACCCGTAAAAATTTACAATATAATGTTAAACGAAAATCTTTAAAAAGTCAATACTTTAAAAACACACATTAAATCAGTATGTAAGTCTGCAAATGAAGGTTATTTGCATCGAACCTAACATAATGCAAATATATTTTCTGTTATATTGTCTGTAAGCCCTCATCACTACTTGAATATCTGTAGAAAACCAAAGCTTACAGATGAAGAGATAGCATCTCTTTTCGTTTTATCTTTCATAACAAGTATGCCAGTAACGAAATTAGCAAAACAGAGGCAGAATCTCATGGTTAATTTCTCACTCGAGGTATTATTTATATTATTCTACAATAAAATATACTTATACATCATTAAAGCAAACCTAAAAAAGAGTTAAATATTAGATACATACTACATTACTGCTAATAGACCCTTAGTACAGCTCCAAAGAAGCCATCCATCGCATAATATCTTGGGAAGGTCTTAAAGTAGCTTTTAAGATTTAATTTTTTCACAATATTAGCATCTAAAATATCACAAACCTCCACAAAACGCAGATTACGATACTCATTTAATATATACTCGATATTCTCTTCATTCTCTTTTTTAAGAAAGCTACAGGTAACATAAACAATCACACCACCCTTCTTCACAAAATTAATCGCTTTGTTAAGTAGTATCCTCTGGGTCTTTACCAGTTCCAGCAACCTATCTTTATCCATCCTTATTAAATTATCCACGTCCCGCCTGATTACTCCACTACCAGAGCATGGGACATCTAGGAGAACTTTATCGTAGAAATGTTGAAAAGGGTTATTCACCACCTTTATCTTCAATCCCAAAACCTTTGATCTTTTTTTTAAAATAGTAAGTCTATCGTTAGAAATATCAGTGGCGTGAAGGTCAAGGGTATTGTAAGAACAGGATTGTAGAGCAATCGATTTCCCGCCGGTGCCAGCACAAAGATCTAAAATCTTCTCATTCGGTTTTGGGGCAACCAAATTGTATACAAGCTGGCTGGCTTCATCCTGTATCTCAAAAAAACCTTTTTTAAATTCTTGAAGCTGTCTAACATTTATATTACTGTTTAGCTTAATACCAAATGGCGAAATCTCCGTTTTTATAGGCTTAAAATCTTTAAGTAAAGATAACAATCTGTCTCTTGTCATCTTCATAGGGTTTACCCTCAAGGTAAGTGGCCCACGTGATAGCAAAAATTTGTAATCGTTTATATCGTTTAATGATTCGCTCACATATTCAGCAATTTCACCATTTAAGCCAAATATATCAGTAAGATCCTGTATTGTAAGATCTTTTGAACAAACCTCATTTTTGACCTGTTCCAGATTAAAATCTGGATCCTCAACCAACCTTCTATAATACCTTATCGACTCGAAAAATAGATCCCCCAACCTCCTACGAATATTAGAATTAAAATTGTTTTCAGAAATAAATTTATCAAAAACATATCTTGCGGGCTCATTTTTTATCTGGAGTGCGAGTTTTTTTATAATATCTAAATAGTTTTCACTATTCATACGAAAAAGCATTTTCAATGTGTGTTATCTTGCCATTATCGATGGAGATCACATCGTATCGATAATGGTATCTATCCGGATTTGTTGAGATAAAATATTGGGATGCCTTCTGGATCTTTTCAATTTTTCTTTGGGAAACCGCTTCAAAACCTTTACCAAATCTTTCGGTTTTTCTATATTTTACTTCAATAAATGCCACAACGGAGCCTTTTGATGCGATAATATCAATCTCCCCAAAACGACACCTAAAATTTCTATGAAGTATCCTGTACCCTTTTGAGATAAGATATTCGGCTGCGAGATTTTCCCCCGTATCCCCTTCTTTTTTACTCATTTTATCCCCTTTAGAAAGGTTTTGCGGTGCAGAGGCGTAATGCCAAATTTACGAATAGCTTCAATATGATCCGGCGTACCATAACCCTTATTTTTATACCAGTTGTATTGAGGAAAAAGATAGTGCATATCTTTCATAAGATTATCCCTATAAACCTTTGCCACTATCGATGCCGCCGCCACCTCCATAAATTTGTCCTCGGCTTTTATGTGTGCCTCATAAGGGGTATTGAGATTATTTAATTTTACAGCATCTATTACAACCCTATCATAGCCAACCCTGATTCTGGATATCGCCATCTGCATCGCCTGCTTTGTGGCTCTTAAAATATTCAATTTATCGATCAATCCAGCACAAACAACCCCGATACCACAGTCCAGCATATTCTCTTTTATGAGCTCGGCAAGCACCACCCTCTTATTTTCAGCCAGTTTTTTGGAATCTATTATCCTTTTATCGTAAAAACCATCTTTTAATACTATAGCTACAGCCACCACAGGACCGGCAAAGCATCCTCTACCAACCTCATCCACACCTAAGATTCTCAATCTACTTACCTATTTTCTCTTCCGCTTTTTTTGCAATCCACTCCGCAAATTCCCTTATCCCATCACCTGTAAAACAGGATGTCTTGAAAAATTCAAGGGATCCGTTTACCCCCCTTGCATAATCGATACATTTATCCAGATTAAAATTTAGATATGGGACGAGATCTATTTTATTAAGCACAAAAGCTGAGGAAACCCTCATCATGGATGGATATTTTATCGGCTTATCCTCCCCCTCAGTCGTACTTACAACTACGGCTTTTAGATCCTCACCGAGATCATATGAAGATGGACACACAAGATTACCCACATTCTCTATTACAATGATGTCTATCTTGTCAAGGTCAAGATTAGAAACGACCTTTTCCACCCATGCAGCCTCCAGATGGCAAGCCCCATTAGTGGTTATCTGATGGGCATCCACACCTATTTTTCTTATCCTTTCGGCATCATTCTCCGTCTGCAAATCCCCTTCGATAACAAAGATACGAAACCTTTCCTTCAGAATGGGAAGTACTTTTTCAAGTATCGACGTTTTACCACTACCGGGGGATGAAACAAAGTTTATCACGAAAACCTTTTTCTCAGAGAAAAGCAATTTAAGCCTGTCAGCTATTATCTGATTTTTTGCAAGTATCCCCTCTTTCACTTCAACCTTTTTAGTCATCACTCCACCTCAATATCTTTTATAGATAGCTCCTCACCCTCTAAAATCTCCACATTATACGAACCGCATTTTTTACATGCAAAATAGTAGTCATCATAAGTCGTTTCATGCCCACAATCATTGCATCTGCCTTTAATATCAATAATATCGACATTCAATACAGACTCAGATGCAATGGTCCCCTCTTTCAAAACATCATAGGCGGTTGTTAGAGAATCCTTTTCCACTGCCGATAGTTTGCCAATCACAAGATTTACAGCTTTAATTTTAGATACGTTATTTTTCATAGCCGTTTCTATTACAATTTCCAGAATACTCTGGGCAATACTGGCTTCGTGCATATCAACCTCTAAAGATTCTCATTATATCATTATAAAAAGCAAACACCATCAACCCGATTAAAAAACTCATCCCAATACGAATGGCTATAGATTTTGCCTTTTCACTCAAGGGTCTGCGGATTATTGCTTCGATTGCGTAGATCAACAGATGCCCACCATCCAGTACAGGGATAGGTAGCAAATTCAAAATGGCAAGGTTTATACTTATCAGTGCCACAAAGGTCAATAGTGGCGTAAGCCCAAATTGTGCCGCATCTTTAGTCATCTGGAATATCATTATCGGGCCACCTATGTTATCTGCGGGTACCACCCTCTGGAACATCTTCACAATCCCCAAAAATGTAAGCTCAACGATTTCATAACACTTTTGGTTTGCCTTTACAAATGACTCCACAGGGCCAAACCGCTGAAGGAAGGTTTCCCCGGAAGGTTTTATCCCCAATAGCCCTATATTTATATCCTCCCCAAAGATGTTCTTTGATTTTGCAGTTTGTGGAGTAACAGTTTTTTCCAGTATATCTTCACCACGTTTTATCTTTATCAACAGAGGTTTATTGGCACTTACTTTAATTATCCTTGCCATATCATCCCAGGATTTGATTTCTAATCCATTTATACTTAAAATGGCATCCCCGCTTTTTATATCAGCCTTAGCCGCAGGCATATCCTTTTGAACCTCACCTATAACAGGTTTTAGTGTATGAATCCCCAGGTTAAATACAATCCAGAATAACAGAATTGCAAAAAGGTAATTAAAAAGAGGACCCGCAAAAACGATTAAAGACTTCTGGTATAGCTTTTTATTACTGAATGCCTTATCCTTTAAACTATCCTGAACCGTTTCGTCGGGGTTTTCCCCATACATCTTGACGTATCCACCAAGTGGCACAGCAGATAGAAGATACTCCGTTTCCCCTATCTTTTTACCAAATACCTTAGGCCCAAAACCTATCGAAAATTTCTCCACATAAACGCCAAAAATCTTAGCAAATATAAAATGACCAAGTTCGTGGATAAACACAAGGACACCAAAAGCAATTACCGCAATTAAAGCAGACATCTACACCTCTTATAAACTTACGATTCCATTTTACCTATAATTTTTTTTGCCACATCTCTTGATAAAATATCTATTTCAAAGATTTCTTCAATCTCTAAAACATCCTTTTCGGAAAAATTTGAAAGGGTATCCTCTATTACATTGTATATCTGATGAAAGCTTATCCTATCCTTCAAAAAAGCATCCACCGCCACCTCATTTGCCGCATTCATTACGATCATAAGACTATTTTTATCTTTATTCAGCACTGAAATAGCAAGCTCAAGACATCTATACTTTCTAAAATCCACCTCTAAAAATGTCAACTGTTGAATCTCCCTGAAATCTAACGTTCTAACCCCGGAGCTTATCCTGTTTGGATAGTCGAGGGCAAAGGAAATAGGTGTTCTCATATCCGGATACCCAAGTTGGGCAAGCATCGACCCATCAATAAAAGATACCATGGAATGTATGATACTCTGTGGATGAATAATCACCCCCAACTTTTCCGGTGTAAGATTAAACAGATACCTTGCTTCAATCAGCTCCAGCCCTTTGTTCATCATCGTTGCCGAATCTATGGTTATTTTTGCTCCCATATTCCAGTTCGGATGCCTTAAAGCCTCCTCCTTTCTCACAAGCTCTATCGAATCGTATGGTCTATATCTGAAGGGGCCCCCAGAAGCAGTCAGGATAACCTTTTCCACCTTACTCCTATCCTGACCCATAATGCATTGAAATATCGCAGAATGTTCACTGTCCACCGGGATTATAGTGGCTCCTTTTTTATAAGCAGTGTCCATAATTAT
>PNIN01000076.1 GCA_002878065.1 Calditerrivibrio nitroreducens | reverse complement strand
AAGACCCTTTTAAAAATCTTGAAAAAGTCGTTACTCTGACAGAATCTATAAAAGATTCTATAGTCATCTTGCCGGAGCTCTGGACAACTGGTTTCAACTATGAACATATCGAAAAAATGCCGCATAACCATCACCAGATCATAGCCAATCTTCCAGAGGGAAACACATATGTAGGATCAATCGTAAGATATCAGGATGGGAAGCGCTATAATTCTTTTTTCGTCAAAAACGACAAAGGATATGACTTCCCCTACGATAAAACCCATCTTTTCCCTCTGATGGACGAAGATAAACATTTTTCTGCCGGAAAAAACCTATCTGCTTTCCGTTTAAATGGGGCAGTATGTGGATGTGCCATCTGCTTTGATCTCAGATATCCTGAGATCTTTAGAATATACTTTAAATCAGGAGTGGAAGTAGTTTTTTTACCTGCCCAATGGCCAGATTCGCGTAAAAATCATCTCGTTACCCTTGCCACCGCCAGAGCGATAGAAAACCAATCGTATTTTATCTATTCAAACGCAGTGGGGAAGATATGGGGTGAAGAGTTTGCAGGGGAATCAAGGGTGATATCCCCCACCGGGGAAACAGTTTTATCCATGGGGAAAACGATTGATGAAATATCCACCATTGATATTGATCTGAATATTGTAAAAGATTTCCGATCGAGGATACCGATAAAGTCATACCTGAGGCCAGACATTTATGGACAATAAAAAAATACTTATAGGCGGTTTCCCTTTAAATACAATAGATCTATTAAAGTCGAACGTAACTTACGAATTTTCAGTATTGACATCTGAAGATGTAGACCTCGTAATAGCCGATATCCTTACAAAGGAGAGTTCTGTTGGGGATCCCCTTGACATAAAGGTTGTATTACTAAACGGTTTCAACAGAGAAGAGATATTCTCCTTCATCCAGATCTACAAAAGCCTGGGGCTACCAAAGGCTCTTTTTGCTATGATCACAACACATTCTATAAACTGGAAATTAAAAGATCTCATCTATCACCTAATACAGGAAGAAAAAGAATTAAAGAAGATCAATTAGATGCTTTTCAAACGAAGTAAAGAGATAAAACCTAAAGAGATCTCCTACGAAGAATTGATAAACCTGATGAAAGTTGACCATTGTCTTGTGGACTCCCGAGGAAGATCCTCTTATGCCAAATTCCACATAGATGGAGCCATAAATATTCCGGATGAAGAATTCACCGAACTCTCACACCTACTACCAGACTCCACAGATACACCTTTAGTCTTCTATTGTAAAAACGTATATTGCGTTTTATCCCCAAATTCCGCCCAGAAAGCGGTATCCCTTGGGTATAAAAATGTATATTTATACAAAGGTGGAGTAGAAGAATGGATTAAAAAAAAGAACATTGAACTACCCCAGATGAACGAACCTGGGAAGCTTACCAAGGAACAATTCATAGAGATATACAAAAGAAAAGATGATGAATATCTTATAATAGATGTTAACGATAGCTACGACTATAAAATAAAACATTTAAAGGGAGCTATAAACTATCCATACGGCTATATAATTACAAACTACAATAAGCTACCCAAAAATAAAAAACTGATATTCTACTGTGCATCCGGAACAAGGAGTGAAGATATATACTATTTTTTAAAAGAAAAAAATATTTTTAAAGATGGTGAAATCTTCTATTTAGGAGCTTCGGTAATTTTTAATGGGGACAAAGCAAAGATTGTTTGATTGCACCATGATAAATCTTGAAAAGATATAAAACTAAAAATTATTTCTGTTGTTATCACATTCATTTTTAGGCTATAATACAACTAGTGAGGTGATAATATGAAAAAAACGAAGATAGTGGCCACTCTGGGACCAGCTTCAAATGATGAAAATATGATAGTGAGTCTAATTAAAGAAGGGGTGGACATTTTCAGGCTAAACTTTTCTCATGGGGATCATTTCTCACATCTGGAAAACTTACAAAAGATAAGAAAACTTTCCGCCATCGCAGGAAAATTCATCGGGGTACTGCAGGATCTTGGTGGACCAAAGATAAGGCTTACAGAAGTAGAAGAGCCCTTTGATATTCATAGTGGAGAAAAGATATCTATTAAAAAAAGTCTGACAACATCCACGAGAGAACATCTCGCCATAAACCATCCTGAAATTTTAAAATCGATAAAAGTGGGTAGTAGAATATATATTGCCGATGGACTCATAAGGCTTGAGGTGGAAAAGATAACTGATGATCTTATTCATACTGTGGTATTAGTAGGGGGAAGAATCTCTTCCCGGAAGGGGGTTAATTTTCCAGATATTTCACTCGACATACCTGCAATCACTGATAAAGATAAAGAAGATGTACTTTTTGCAATTAAAAATGAATTTGAATTTATTGCCATCTCATTTGTAAAAAGAAAGGAAGATGTCTTAGAACTAAAAGAATTTATCCGTCAAAACGGTGGAGACATACCTATCATAGCCAAAATAGAGAAACATGAAGCGATAAAAGATATCGATGGGATAATAGAAGTATCAGATGGAATAATGGTAGCGAGGGGTGATTTAGGTGTGGAGATAGAATTAGAAAAAGTACCAGTCATTCAAAAAATGATAATACGTAAAGCAAATGAAAAAAATAAGCCGGTAATTACCGCAACACAGATGCTAAACTCAATGGTAAACCTTCCAAGACCAACACGAGCAGAGGTATCCGATGTGGCAAATGCGGTATTGGATGGCACAGATGCCGTTATGTTATCGGATGAAACAGCAGCGGGGAAGTACCCTTTAGAATCTGTAAGGGTGATGAAAAAAACAATTATTGAAGCAGAAAAAATATACGAATATCATAAAACAAGAAAGATCGAAGGTGGCTATGCAATCCCCTTTTCCGCTACGGAGCTCTCCAAATATACAGGTATCGATAAGCTGGTGGTATTTACCAGTACTGGCGCATCTGCAATAAGGACATCCTACTTCAGACCAAAAGCTGATATCATTGCAAACGTCACTGATATAAAAGTAGCCCGCAAACTTTCAATTGTCTGGGGTGTAACACCAAATATGCTCGTGATTAAATCGGATGATATCGATGGACTAATTTCCGATTTTTTAGAAAAAGCAACGGAAGATGGTATCTTAAAGAAAGGTGAAAAGATAATAGCCGTAATGGGATATCCGGCTGGAGTCCCTGGGAGCACAAATTTACTCAGAATAATTGAAGTATAAAATGGAGCTTAAACTATGGCATAACCTAAAATTTATTGCAAAATAATGAAATCTATAAGGTCGAAAAATGGTGATACAGTAAGCATTAAGATATAAAGAAAATTAAAAATCTCTTTAATTGATGGTTTATCGTATCACTGCGTGTTTAGCTATTCCCACTTTTTAACAAAGTTTCCTCCGAAGAGTTTTTATTGAAAATCCAGGATGAAACGTTTTTGGTAGTCCATAAAAAATTGTTTATAAAAAATAGATAATACATAAAAAGCAAAGTTTAAATTTTACCTTGCCAGATGGTAACTTCCGGATCAGGCTAAGTATGATGAAAAAACAGCTGCTGATATAGATATGCCGGTAATCTATCATCTGTTTTACCTTGCGTAGGTAGGTATATCATATAAAGAAGATACTTTTGATTGAGTATTGGGAGCACTATTTAATAAGGCTTTTGAAGAATGTAGACAATATTTGATAAATGTTCAACGTTTAATGTTCTAAGTTCAATGTTCTAACATTTCAAAGTTCTAACGGTTCACGGTTTTTGATTTTCGGTTCCCGGTTTAGGCTCCAACGTTCAAACATTACTCACACAAAGTCAGGCCAGTGATTCCGACAGTACCCTTTTTTATATTCCATTTTTCAATAACTTGCAACTGCTGTCCCCCCATTTTTGCATCCATAAACCATAAATAGGGGAAAACCTACATGTTTGCCCATAAATGCATTATTTTAGCATACACACAGTCCTGCCCCCTACTTTCCTTAATTTTCATCCTATCCAACTCAGATATCTTATAAATTTATCTGGAAATTTCATGAGACAAAAAACAATTAATATGGAGGCGGCGGGAATCGAACCCGCGTCCGAAGAACTTTCGACATAAAGGACTACATGCTTATCCTGTGATTGGTTGTCCTAAGCTTAGAGCCCACAGGCAGGCTTAAGCTTTGCAAGCCTTTTTAATCTCGTCCGATACTTAAAGGCGTCATATCAGACCAGCCTGCTTTCTGGCGCCCTTCTGACAGTCACAGGCAAACCATCAGAGAGCGTCGCTGACTAAGCAGCAGCGAGAGCGTATTCGTCGTTTGCAGTTACTTTAGCCGGATTTTTACGAGATTCCGAACTCGGCATGCCCTTCACGCCTACGGCTTCCCCGTCGAAACCTTAGCGCCCCCCTTATAAGGGTTGTTTACACATAAGAATATATATTTTTCCCAAAAAATGTAAATAGGTAATTTATTTCCGGAAAAGTTGGCATCCCACTTGATAAAAAGTAGTAAAAACGTCTTAAGGAGGCATGTATGAAAAAAAAGTTAGGGCTAACAAACATAAAGATCTTATCACTTTTAATTGCTTCTACTATAATCTTTTCCGGGTGTGCATCAAAAGTGGAAACAAATGTCCCAACTGCAGACTATAAAAAAGAGATAGAAGAATATCATAAAAGAACTGCCCCCAAAGCCCCCACAGCATCATTATGGACAGATATTGGAAATAGCAGCGCCCTATTTTTGGATTACAAAGGTAGAACCATAGGTGATATAGTCATAGTAAAAATTGTGGAATCATCTTCCGCCACCAATTCAAACAGCACCTCTGCATCCAAGACCTCATCATACGATATGGGACTTACAAACCTTCTGGGATTACCCACAAATTTAGGTGTTAAAAACTTCCTTGGAACTGGCAACCCACTTAATCCCACTGTAAAAGAAAGTACAAAAAATAGTTTCACCGGCCAGGGGAAAAAACAGAAGTCCGACCAGGTAAAAGCCACAATGGCAGCAAGAGTCGTGGATGTATTACCTTCCGGTAATCTTGTGATAGAAGGGCAGAGGGAGATCATTGTTGATCAAGAAAAACAGGTAATCACTGTAAAAGGTATAATAAGACAAAAAGATATAGACGCAGACAATCAGGTATTATCCACTGCCATTGCTGATGCACAAATTAGCTACAGTGGCAAAGGTATAATTTCAGATTCCAATAAAAAAGGATGGTTGAGCAACATAATAGATTGGGTATGGCCATTTTAATGTCTGAGGAGGTAGGTTATGTTTAGATGGATAACTGTAATACTTTTGATAGCTATAAACAGTTTTGCCGGGACAAAGATCAGAGATCTTGCAAAAGTAGATGGCATTAGAGACAACCAGCTTGTTGGTTATGGCCTGGTGGTAGGATTAAATGGCACTGGAGACAAATCAGGGACTGAATTTACCATCCAATCCCTTACAAATATGTTGGATAGAATGGGTATCGCCGTAGATAAGAAAAAGGTAAAGGTGAAAAATGTTGCCGCAGTAGTAGTCACAGCAAAACTCCCACCTTTTGCAAAACCTGGTACCAAAGTAGACGTTGTTGTATCTTCAATTGGTGATGCCAAAAGTCTCGAAGGGGGAACTCTGATACTTACCCCACTTGCTGCCCCAAACGGTCAGTTTTACGCTTCTGCACA
>PNIN01000010.1 GCA_002878065.1 Calditerrivibrio nitroreducens | reverse complement strand
AATCGTTTTTGTTGGGTATGATATTTTAAATTTAAATACAAAACTTGGGTCATAAAGGTCATCCAGGATATAGTTGATGGCGTAAATAGGTATTTTTAGATTTTCCCATATCCCCTTAAACTTCATATCACAATATATGAAATGTTCATCAAAACTTAGATTTTTATATGATGTTTTAGAAAATATGAGGATAAGCCCTGTTTCTTTCTCTTCAGGTGTTAACCCTCTTTTTCCCACTATAAGTTGCTCGGTTGGGATAATGTTCATATAAAATCTGTAGCCGCTGTTGATCATAAATTCAAAAATCTCTTTTTTAATACTATTATTAATTATTCTATTCATTATGTACCTCTATTTAATAGCTTTTCTCAATCCCTTTTATGATATCGTAAAAAATTTCATTGTATTTAGCTGAATAGTTGTGTTCTCTGGCAAGTTTCAAGACTTTTCCGGCAAAGATATCCACTTCTGTTTTCCTTTTTGCTTCTACATCCTGGAGCATAGAAGTTTTTCCATCAGGATCGAGTTTGTACAATACGTTGTACCATCTTTTTTTAAGGTCGGATTCATATTCAAGATTTACCCCTTCGTATACGGATAGATCTATAACCTCTTTCATCAGGTTTTCCATTAGCTTTCTCACCCCTTCATCCCTCTGGAATACTCCATAGGTAGCCCTTAATACGGCAGATGTCTGGTTCATTCCAACATTTACCATAAACTTCCACCACAACTCTTTTTGCATATCGGGAGGTATTTCGTAAGCTATTTTTGCTTTTTCCAATGCACTCTGGATACGTTTTACTTTTTCGGAGATAGTATCATTTTTAAGTTCCCCAATGAGTAGTTTACCGTAGTTTTTACAGTTTATTATATTATCAACCCTTACGGCATCCATACCAACTGTTGTGGTAAAAAGTATCCTATCAAGCCCATATACTTTTGCAATTTCATATTCACTATCAAGACCGTTTAAAATGGATATTATCAATGTGTTTTCATGAATTATGCCTTCTAAAAGTGGAATTATTTCATCAAGTTTATCAAATTTCACCGCTACCATTACAAGGTCGACCCTGGTTAATGGATTATCGAGATCGATTGTATCAAAGAGGTAGCTTTGTCCATTGAATGAGAAAGGTGTATTTTTGAGTTTCAAGAGTCTATTACCGTTTGCGGCAAGGTATGTTTTAAAGTTTGCATTTTGAAACTGGTGGGCATAGAGTATCCCCATTGCACCGGCACCCACGATGGCAACTTTTTTTATCTCACTCATTTGTTCCTCGCAATTAGATAAGTTTCATTAATGTATGATTTTTTTTCTATGATTTCAATATCCTTTAATAAATTTTCGATTTCATTTTCATTAATGGAAAATAACAGCTTTAGCTCTTCCATCGTGCAAGGGCGCATTTTAAGCAAAGTTATTATGGTATCTTTTAAATTATTCGAAACGTGTGGGGGGATCTCCTTAACAAAATTTCCAACAGGTTCCACCAATAATCCTTTTTTCCTAAAAAATATTGCTATATCTAGTAATTCCATCCCTGTTAACCCTCTGGTGTTAGGATAAGCGGGAGGTCTAAATACAGTATTTAATTGAATTTTAGTATATTTAAGCTCTTTGAAATAATCTGCCAATCTATTTAATTCTTCTTCGTTGTCATTTATACCTTTTACGAAAAGTGTTTCGATGAAGATCTTGCCATTATATTTATTTGAAAAATCTTTAAGGGCTTTGAGAATATTGTTCCAATCCAATCTTTTATGTGGTCTATTGATCTTTTTTATCACTTCTAGAGAAATAGCATCCACACTTGGAACGATGATATCCAGATCCATCAGAGCCTTCTGAACAGAATCATCATCAATAAGTGTAGAATTGGTAAGAATGGCTATGGGGTGGGAAACAATCTTTTTTATCTCTTTGATTATGATGTGAAGATCAGAGTTCAAGGTTGGTTCTCCGGCTCCTGTTATTGTCACGACATCGATGTGATCCTTTAGCTGGCTATAACTCTGTTCCAACTCCTTAAGCATAATCTCAATATCAATGTAACTACTTAGTTTATTTGTCAATCTTGTCGTTTTCCCCACTTCACAGTAGAGACAGTCCAGATTACATGTTTTATGTGGTACAATATCGATTCCAAGGGAACTTCCAAGTCTTCTTGAGGGTACTGGACCGAAGATGTATCTCATATTATCTCCTCATACAACACACCATTCTGGGATGGTAATCTCTTTTGAACATATCAGTTTAATATATTTCAGCTTTTCCTATTTTCTTTGACTTTGTTGGTTATCCTCTTTTGGCTGAATTGAAGTTGTTCTTTTTGCTCTCTCAGTTGCGATGTTGCGTTGACACCAGAAGAATACTTATTGAGAAATTTAAGTATTACTTTGTTGTAGACCTTTTTCTCCATGCATTAGAATATTTTTTTTGCTTATTGTTGTCAATAGGTTTTTAAAAAAGAGTTTTTTTATCTTAAAATATGTTGACATAACTTCAAATTAAATTATATTAGATTAAAAACTGAGGTATTGTATGAAGATTACCAAAGCTTCCGATTACGCATTGAGGGTTGTGGGCTTTTTTGCCACTGCTGAAAAAAATAGATACTATATGAGAAATGAGCTGTCGGAGATATGTAGTGTACCGGATAGTTTCTTAGGTAAAATTTTACAACATCTTGTAAAGTCAGGTATATTAGAATCAGAGAGAGGTAAAAAGGGTGGTTTTAGGTTGAGTAAGAACCCTGAAGATATTACTCTTTATGATATTATTAGATCAGTTGAGGGGGAAATAGTAATCAATGAATGTCTTGTGGAGGGTAATGCCTGCAAAATATCCGGTAATTGTAAAATTCATAATGTCCTTGATCAGGTAAGATGTAATTTGATCAATGAACTAAAAAAAGTTAACGTTTCTAATCTTGTATAGTAAATATCTGATAAATAATAAAAAAAATCTTCATTTTAATTGCAAAACACCGTTCTATGTTTTTATCTTTTTATTGAATAAAGTGTTATTTTTTTTAAGGTTGATTCTATGGAGAATTTTTAATAGTTATTATAGAATATTAAAACTGGAGGAATATGGTTTATGGAAAAAATAAAGGCTTTATTGACAAAAGAGCCAGAGTTGTCAAGCAATGCGATTACCGTCTTGAAGAAAAGGTATCTTAAAAGAGATGCTGAAGGTAATTTACAAGAAACTCCAAAAGAAATGTTCCAGAGAGTAGCAATTAATATCGCACAGGCTGATTTAAACTACAACAGTGATGCTGATATTGCAGAGACTGCTAAAAAGTTTTACGATATTATGGTAGATTTAAAATTTTTACCAAACTCTCCTACTCTTATGAATGCTGGCACAGAAATTCAACAGCTTTCGGCTTGCTTTGTTTTACCTGTAGAAGACTCTTTGGATAAAATCTTTGAAGCTGTAAAATATACAGCATTAATCCATAAATCTGGTGGTGGCACAGGTTTTTCTTTTTCAAGGCTTAGGCCTAAAGATGATGTTGTAAAAACAACTAAAGGTGTTTCCAGTGGTCCTATATCCTTCATATCTGTATTTGATGCAGCTACCGAAGTAATTAAGCAAGGTGGTAAAAGAAGAGGAGCTAATATGGGCATCCTCAGGGTAGACCATCCAGATATAATGGATTTTATATATGCTAAGAAAGATAAAACAAAGCTTACAAATTTTAATCTATCTGTTGGGCTTACTGAAGAATTTATGAAAGCTGTTGAGGAAGATAAAGATTTTGAATTGATTAATCCAAGAGATAAAAAGGTAGTTGGTAAATTAAATGCAAGAAAAGTTTTTGATGAAATGGTTAAACTTGCTTGGGAAGGTGGCGACCCTGGTATAATCTTTTTAGATAGAATAAATAAAGCAAATCCTACTCCAAAAGAAGGTGAAATAGAAAGCACTAATCCTTGCGGTGAGCAACCGCTTTTACCTTATGAGTCTTGTAATTTAGGTTCTATTAATTTAGCTAAATTCGTTAAGAATAAGCAAATAGATTGGGAAGAGCTTAGATATGTAATACATACAAGCGTTCATTTCCTTGATAATGTTATCGATATGAATAAATATCCTATTCCTGAAATAAATATTAAAACAAGAATGAATAGAAAAATAGGGCTCGGTTTGATGGGATGGGCTGATACTCTTGCTTTATTAGAAACTCCTTATAATAGTTATGAAGGTTTGGAATTAGCTGAAAAAGTAATGAAGTTTATAAATGATGAGTCTAAAATAGCATCTTCAAAACTTGCTGAAATACGTGGTAATTTTCCAAATTTTGAAAATAGCATATATCCTGAAATGGGTTATAAATATCTTAGGAATGCAACGACTACGACAATAGCTCCAACAGGCACAATATCGATTATAGCTAATGCTTCCAGTGGTATAGAGCCGTATTTTGCTATAGCTTTTTATAGGAATGTAATGGATAAAACTAAGTTAATAGAAGTTAATCCATACTTAAAAAATTCACTAAAAGAATATGGCATTTATTCTGAAGAGCTTATGGAAAAAATAGCTGAAAAAGGTATCTTAAAAGATATACCTGATATACCAGAAAAATTGAAAAAAATCTTTGTAACAGCACACGAGATAAGTCCAATCTGGCATGTTAGAATGCAAGCATATTTTCAAAAATATACCGATAACGCTGTAAGTAAAACAGTAAACTTTTCACACGATGCAACGATAGAAGATGTAAGAAATGCATATCTTCTTGCATATAAACTTAGATGTAAAGGAATTACTATTTACAGAGATGGCTGTAGAGAAGATCAGGTAATAAACATAGGAACTAAAACAGAAAATACTGAGCATAAAACTACATTTACTCCAAAGTCAAGACCAAATATACTTAACGGTAAAACAATAGAAATGGTTACTGGATGCGGTAAATTGTATGTTACTATTAATTCAGATGAAAATGGTAAACCTTTTGAAGTATTTACGAATATAGGTAAAGCTGGTGGATGTGCACAGAGTCAATGCCAAGCCATTGGAAGATTAATATCATTAGTATTCAGAAGCGGTGGAGCTCCAGAAAGTGTTATTAAGCAATTAAAAGGTATTTCATGTCATATGAAGGTAGGATTTGGACAAAATCAAATCTTAAGCTGTGCTGATGCTGTTGCTAAAGCTATTGAAAAATCTATTAATTTAAACACTAATCAAGATGAAACAGTAGTAAAAAACGGAGCTTGTCCAGAATGTGGTGGACATATGCAGTATATGGAAGGTTGTAGTGTTTGTCTTTCTTGTGGATACTCTCATTGTAGTTAAATAAATCTTTACAAATCTCGCTACCTGTGATAAAATTAAATCATAGGTAGCGTTTGTATTAATAAAATTTAGGAGGTATAAAATGGCATATTATATAAAAGATACTTGCAAAAACTGCGGAGCTTGTGAAGACAAATGTCCTGTGGATGCTATAGACAAAGCTGATGGCAAAAGAGTCATTGATAATGATATGTGTATCAATTGCGGTAAATGTGTTAGATTTTGCCCTGTAGACGCTATTAAAACACGTTAAATATTTTATCTTCCTCTAAACCATAAAGCTGATATACAAGTTTATCTATTTGTTTTTCAATATCTTTAACTTGATTAATATCATAGTCAGGAGATTGAGTAAGCT
>PNIN01000045.1 GCA_002878065.1 Calditerrivibrio nitroreducens | reverse complement strand
CAATGGATTTTTTGTGGGGGAAAGGTATACATTTTTGATAACCTGTTGTGAGATCGTGCTTGCACCATACTTAAATCGGCCGGATCGAAAGTTTTCCACAAAGGCATCCTGTATCGCTTCAAAGTCAAAACCATCATGTTTCCAGAATTTGGCATCTTCAGATACAATTACTGCAAGTCTCATATTCCTTGAAATTTGTGATAATGGAACCCAGGTATGTCTGATCTTTTTGTTTATACCATCCCTCTTCCATTGATCCATTCGGTACTTCATAAAAGAGGTAGGGATGGGATTGTTTTTATTTAGCTTATTAACGTCATAAAAAAAAGCTGGTATTATGTATAAAACGGAACCCATAAAAAGTAGTATTGCTGATACAATGACTATTTTCTTTAAATTCATAGAAGCGTGAATATACATCTTATCATTATAAAGTCAATGGGTTCCGATAAATTAATTTGAAATTTTATTTAAACTTTTTGTTTTTTCAGCTCTTCAAGAATTTCTCTTAATAGTTTAACATCTTCTGGAATAGTTGGCTGCTGTTCTGTTTGTTGTTTGGCAGCTTCTTTCTTAGCAGCTATTTCGTTTAGTTTTTTCATAGGTTTTATAATTCCAAAAAAGACCACTGATGAAACTATAAGAAAATTTAAAACAGCATTGATAAATTTTCCAATACCTACAGGACCTATTTTAATACCAGAAAAATCGTGGCTACCGCCTATTAATCCTACCAGAGGGGTTATTACATCTGACACCATTGAATTTACTATCTGATTGAAGGCTGCACCAATGATAACTGCCACTGCCAGATCTACCACATTTCCTCTTAAAATAAATTTTTTAAATTCTTCAAACATATTTTCTCCCTTCTTAAAATTAGGAAGCTGGACTAAACCAGCTTCCCTTAAAGTTTATTTTATTATTACAGCTTCTACTCTTCTATTTTTTTGTCTGCCTTCTTCAGTATCATTATTATCTATGGGTTTGTCTGGACCATAACCTTTAGCAGTTACTCTGTCTTTTGATATACCAAATTTTTCAATCAATATATTTGCCACTGACTCTGCACGAGCCTGCGATAGATCTATATTCTTTTGTCTGTCACCTCTGTTGTCTGTATGTCCGGCTATCTCTATTTTTATGCTTGGATATTGTTTCATGAAGGTGGCAACTTTTTCGATCTCTGCAAGATACTGATCTTTAACCTCTGATCTATTTGTGTCAAAAAAGACCATGAGACTTATTGATATTTCGCAACCATCTTTATCAACTTTTGATCCTGCCGGAGAGTTAGGACATTTATCCAGTCCATCGTAAACGCCATCTTTGTCAGAATCAAGTGGACATCCGCTTGCATCTACCTTAACACCTTCTGGAGTGTTTGGGCATTTGTCAAGATAGTCGTAAACGCCGTCTTTGTCAGAATCAAGTGGACATCCGTTTGCATCTACCTTAACACCTTCCGGAGTGTTTGGGCATTTGTCAAGATAGTCATAAACGCCGTCTTTGTCAGAATCGAGAGGACATCCATTTGCATCTACCTTAACACCTTCCGGAGTGTTTGGGCATTTGTCAAGATAGTCGTAAACGCCGTCTTTGTCAGAATCAAGTGGACATCCACTTGCATCTACCTTAATACCTTTTGGAGTATTAGGGCATTTATCTAAATTGTCGTTTACACCATCTCCATCTGAATCAAGGATCGGTTTACTCTTTTTACCAACGTAAAAGTTCAGTCCAGCAGATATTATAACATCATTTCCATCACCAAAAAGGTAATTGTCTCTAACTTCTGCAAATAAACCAATATTCTCTTTTATGTTATATTTTGTACCAAGTGCAAAAGATGGACCTATATTCAATCCGTAAGTGATGTCACCAGAAAGACCACCAGATAGATATGGTTCGAAACCACTATAGTTCCCAATATAGTATTTTAAATGTGTTTGATAATTGAAAAGATCGACATCTTTGCCATTCTTTTCTCTTTCCGTAGGTACATAGCCAAGACCTACTTCAAATCCTAAATTTTCTTTTAAAAATCTTTCCACTTTTAGGCCAAGCTCAGGTCTGTCTTTTTTGTCTCTGTCATCACCAAAATAGTGGTACCCAAGATATGGACTGATGGAATACTTGTAATCGTTTGCAAATAAGGGTGTAACAGTTAAAAGAAACATTGCCAAAAAAATAGCTCTTTTCATAGGCACCTCACTAATATTTGTTTTGAATATCTATTTGATGAATATAAGTCAATAAAATAAATTTAGCAAGGTGTTATATTTTATTTTAGATATAACTATCCAGAAATGTGGATATATGCATTACTTTTATATCCAAATTTTTTTTAAGTAAACCGCCTTCTATCTGCATCACACAACCAGGGCAATCGGTGAGGACAATATCTGCACCTGTTTGGATGATGTTTTCTATTTTTTTGTCTAAAATACCTTTAGAAATACCTGCAAATTCGATGGAATAGCTTCCTCCAAATCCGCAACATACATCACTATCTTTAAGTGGAATAAAGTTTTCACCTAAAATAGCTTTGAGATAGCTTTCGGCTGAGCTTCCCAGACCTCTTCCCTGATGGCAGGGGGTATGGTATGTTACCTTTACATTATTATTTATCTTCAAATCAATTCCCAGCTTCTCTAAATATTCTCTGAAAGAGATTATTTTTTCTGATAATTTGTTTGATAGATTTAATTTTGTATAGTCTTCTTTCATATGTTTTGGAAAATCTTCCTTTATGGCCATACCACAGCTTGGACATAATACGATAATAGCATCATAATTTGACGGATCTGGCATGTAGTCAAGATTTTTTGATATCGTAGCTTTACCTGCATTACCGTCCCCCGCATGAATGGCTGGTAAACCGCAGCAGACCTGTTTTGTGGGTATATCCACCTTAACACCAAATCTATTTAATACTTTTACAAGTGCCTTCCCCATATATGGATAGAAGTATTCCACTGCACACCCGGGGTAAAAAAATATTTTTTTATTCATGCTGTTTTTATTTGTATCTATCTTAGGATAGATCTTGGAAAATGTTTCTCTGGAGATGGAAGGTAGTACTCTGAAATCTTTATCTTTTGGTAGAGGGGATTTCGAAAGATGGATTTTATCTTTTGAAATAATAGGTATCTGGAGGAAGGAACCAATCTTCATCGTTGTTTTAAAGATTGAAGGGTTTGCAATGACTTTTCTATATATAAATTTTTTCGCAGCGGGCAATCCAAATTTTTCGGTAGTTTCAATATTTAATTCTGAAATAATTGATTGAAGGTCTATGCCTGCTGGACAGAATTTTGAGCAAGCCTTGCATCCTATGCATAATTTTAGCAGTTCATGGGCAGTTTTTTCGTCGTGATACATCCTCGTGAGGATTGAACCTATGGCACCGATGTAAATATGTCCAAATGTGTGTCCCCCCACCATTTCGTATGCCGGGCAGATATTGGCACAGCTTCCACATCTGATACATTTTAAAGCTTCTTTTAATATTGGGTGGTCAAAAAAATCCAATCTTCCATTGTCCAAAAAGACAAAATGGGTTTCCTTTATTCCATGGGGATTTTTGTGGGAACTATTCTGCCCTTTAATCCACGTAACATAGGTACTTATTATTTGACCGGTTGCAGCTTTGGGTAGAAGTTTTATTACTTTTAGAGCTTCATCAAAATCGGCCACAAGCTTTTCATATCCCAGAAGTACAATATGAACTGGTGGTACCGTAGATGTCAGCCTTCCATTACCTTCATTTGTAACAATGCCTATAGCTCCAGCGTTAGCTACTGCAACATTAGCACCTGTAATCCCCACCGTTGCTTTAAAATAGTAATCTCTGAGGTACTTCCGGGCAATTTTGACCATTTTATCAATGTCGTCATCTGCAATATCTTCACCGGTATATCGTCTGAATATCTCTGCAACCTGCTGTCTTGATTTGTGTATAGCAGGCATCACCATGTGGGAGGGATGCTCCCCCGCAATCTGAAGTATCCATTCTCCTAAATCTGTTTCTATCGGCTTCAGGCCTTCTTTTTCAAGATATTCGTTTAACTTTATCTCTTCTGAGGTCATCGATTTTGATTTGGCTATGTATTCAGTATTATGTTTTTTGCAGATTTCGGTGATGTATCTGCAGGCGTCAACTGCGTTTGTTGCCTGGTATACTTTTGCTCCGGAAGAGGTAGCATTTTGCTTGAATAGTTCAAATAATTCATTTATCTGTGCTCTATTTCTGGATTTTTTTGAGCTTAAATCTGCCACCAATTGATCAAAATCAAGCCCATTAAAGGCATTCTTTCTTGATATCTTGTAGGCGGATGCAAAATTTTTTAGATTTTTATAAAGGATCTTATTGTTTAAGCTGTTGCGTATTTTTTGATCTAAATTCATAGCTATTCCCCTCTTTCTGTCAAAATTACTTTCATTCTTACGGGCCCATGTACTCCTATAGTAAGAACCCTTTCAATGTCAGCTGTACGACTAGCGCCGGTGATGAAAGCGATATAGTTGGATTCTTTTCTCATATTAGCTTCAAGAATCGGTGCAATATCTTCAAGATTATTAAAAATTTTATCAGTATACAAGATTACGGTTAATTCTTCGCAGAGGCATGTGGCAAGCCTGAGTTTTTCATCTTCACTCATTACCACGGCAGTTCCTGTTTCAGATATACCCGCTTCTGCTTCGACAATGGCTGATTCTATGCCGTTTTCATCTATAACACAATCCCTGAATAGGTTTAAGGAAGGGATGTTAATGTAATTAAATCGAGTTTCTTTTAAGTAAGAGTTTATCTGGCTTTCTTTTAAAAATATATGTTCATTAGAAACCATTGAAGAATATTTTAGAAACCTTTCTAAGGGTGTTTTGTTCATATAAGCCTCGGGTCAAGGTTTTTTGGTAATACCAAAATACTTTATTTGACGAATAAAGTCAAGAAAATAGTTGAAAAAAATATAATTATGCTATACATTTTGTATCCATAAATAAAATAATTGATATTACCAAAGGTGATATATGTTTCAGAAGATAAAACCGAAAAAAATCAGTGATGAAGTTTATGAGCAGATAAAGAGTATCATACTTTCTGGAAAACTCAAGCCCGGTGAAAGGTTGCCACCCGAAAGGGATCTGGCGGTTGAAATGGGGGTGAGCAGGACATCCCTCAGGGAGGCTATTCAGAAACTGGAGGCACAAGGTTTTTTGTATCAGGTTCAGGGGGGTGGGACTTTTGTCAAAACCATAACGAATGGTATTCTGGACAGTGCAATTGAGGAGTTTGTAAAAAGAGATGAGGCGATATTCGATTTAATGGAAATTAGAAAAATACTCGAAACTTGGGGTGCACACACCGCAGCCATCAGGGCTACGGCGGAAGAGATTGATACGATGAGTAGATATCTTGATGAAATGAGGGAAGCCAAGGAAAAAGGTCAGATTGGACATATATCAGATGCAAATTTTCATTTTGCTATCTCTTATGGAACGCACAATGTGATGCTCATACATCTTATGAAGAATCTTTTTTATTGGATAGAAAAGGTTAGTTATGAAGTTAGATCAAGGATGTATACGAATCCCGAAAGTCACGAAGCATTGTTTAGACAGCATACCGATATTTTTAATGCTATTTCCGCCAGAGATCCGGAGCGGGCATATGATGCTATGTTGGTGCATATGCACTATATCGTTGGTGAGTTGAAGAGAATTTATAAGAAAAAATAGTTTTTGGTTGACACTATTAAAAATTATTTGTAATATAAAATATGGTTATAAAATTCATTGGAGTTTTGATATGAAAAGAGATAAATCAGAGTATTCAGTACAGGCTGTTGATAACGCTCTTGATATACTTGAATATCTTGGTGATGTTGATGGAGAATTGAGTATTACAGAAATAAGTGCCCGTTTGAATCTTACCAAAAGTAATGTAAATAAATTGTTAACTACCCTCGAATATTTTGGTTACGTTGATATAAACAAATATACTGGAAACTACAAGTTGGGGGTTAAGACATTTCAGATATCTCAAGCCTACTTTAATAAACTAAATCTGATAGAATCATCGATGAAAGTTATGACGGATTTAAGGGATAAAATCGGTGAATCTGTGTATATAAGTGTATTAAGAGGTACAAATGTAGTATATCTTGGGGTTGTTGAGACGTTAAAATCTGTTAGAGTAAGACAGAGGATAGGAAATGTGGGGCCAGCATATGCTACCGCTACTGGGAAAGCTCAGTTAGCTTTTCTGGAAGATTTTTCAGTGGATAAATCTTTTGGGAATAATTTTACCAAATTTACCCCAAATACTATTGACAATGCTGAGATGTTGAAAAAAGAACTGGAAGATATTCGCCAGAAAGGTTATGCTATTGATCTGGAAGAGTATGAAGAGGGTGTTGTATGTATTGGAGCACCTATATTCAACTTTATGAAAAAGGTAATAGCTGGTTTAAGTATTACTGCCCCTTTAATGAGGCTAAACGAAGAAAAGCTTGTGAAAGAGGTTGCTCCTATTCTGAAAAATGCAGCCAAGCAGCTTTCGTTTAAATTTGGCTATAAAGAGAAAACTTCCAAATAGGATTATTAGATAAATGTCCAGCTTTTAAATGGAAAAAATATACTTTTATAAATTTTTTCATCCTTTTAACAATAAGTATGAAGAGATTTGGTAAAAAGATGTTGACATATTTGTTTTTTTGAATTATCTAATATATCCTTTTATGAAATAAAGAAGAGGTGATATAGATGGCTCATACAGCTTCAGCAAAGAAAAGGATTAGGCAAACAGAAAAAAGAAATCTTAGAAATAGGTCATATAAGTCGAGAATGAAGACTTATATCAAGAAGTTTCTTGAAGTCGTAAAAAGTGGGGATCTGGAAAAAGCAGAGTCTGTATTCAAAGAAGCTCAGTCTGTCATTGCTAAAACGGCAAGCAAGGGTGTGATACATAAAAATAATGCTGCCAGAAGAGTTTCCAGATTGTCCGAAAAGCTTTTAACGCTTAAAACAAAGTAGGAGTTCAAACTAAAAAAAATTATCATTACAAAGAATAAAGGTGGCTATCTGCCACCTTTTTTTATTTCCAATAAATTATCTCGAATTTTTTCATAAATTGGTTTATAATAAATCTATAGAATAAACAAAGCGATTTTGTAATTGATAATTTCATATAAGGTGGTGTTTTTATGGATAGATTCAATGTGCTTTTTATCGCCAGTGAATGTGCCCCGTTTGCTAAGACTGGAGGTCTGGGGGATGTGGCGGGGGTGTTGCCCAAATATATTAAAAAATATGGTCATGATATAAAGGTTGTTATCCCAAGGTATTGGATCATAGATAAGGATAAGTATAATCTTGAAAAGCTTATCCCCCCTCTTGGTGTTCCTATGGGGATTGCTGGTGAGTGGTGGTGTGGTGTATATAAGGGTTATTTACCTGATTCGGACGTTGAAATCTATTTTATCGATCATGAAGGGTTTTATGGTAGAAAGGATCTCTATAATTATGAAGACGGTACTGGTTATATTGATAATGACAATCGGTTTATGTTTCTGTCAAAGGCAGCCCTTCAATTGTCCAAAATGTTAGGATTTAAGCCGGATATTATTCATATAAATGACTGGCATACTGCTATGGTTCCTCATATGCTTAAAACATACTATAAAAAAGATTCACATTTCAGCAATGTTTCCACAGTACTAACAATACACAATATGCAATATCAGGGGGTTTTCTATTCGGGTGTCATGGATGTTTTGGGAAGCTGGGAATACTATTTTGACTACGAATTTAAGGGTCAGGTAAATTTTCTCAAAGGTGGGATGTATCTTTCAGATATGGTGACCACAGTCAGCGAAGGGTATGCCAGAGAGATACAGACACCGGAGTTTGGATATGGTCTGGAGGGGGTTGCAAGGGACATTAGCTACAAACTGGAGGGGATTTTAAACGGTGTTGATTACGATGAGTGGAATCCTGAGGTGGATAAATTTATCCCTGCAAACTATTCAGAGAATGACCTGTCAGGCAAAATGATCTGCAAAGAGAGCTTGCAGAGAAAATTTGGCCTTCCGGTAAGGGATGTTCCGTTGTTTGGGGTTGTTAGTCGTCTTGTACACCAAAAAGGGATAGATATACTGGCGGAAGCGATATACAGAATTTTATCTCTGGATATTCAGTTTGTGCTTGTGGGTAATGGGGACCCCTGGGCTCACTTTTTCTTTGGCAAAATAGCCCATGAAAATCCTGAAAAATTTGGATGCTATATCGGATATGATAATGCACTTGCACATCTTGTGGAGGCTGGGGCTGATTTTTTTGTTATGCCTTCAAGGTTTGAACCATGTGGATTAAATCAAATGTATAGTCTGAGATACGGGACGCCACCGGTGGTTCACGCAGTTGGAGGCTTAAACGACACTGTGGAGAATTTCAACGAAGCAACAGGTGATGGGACAGGTTTTAAATTCTTTGGTTTAAATGCCCATAACCTATTTAATACCATTGGATGGGCTACATATACCTATTATAATCTAAAGGATAAACTTCTAAGATTAAGACAGAATGGTATGCAAAAAAGATTTACATGGGATGATGCTGCTACAAAATATCTAAAAGTATACAAGAGGGCAAAAAATAAATTTTAGGACGTTGTATGGTTATTGATGAGAATGTATTAAACTCTATTTTTGAAAGCTGTCTTGATGCGATATGCGCAGTTGATAAGGATTTAAAGTTGATATTTTTTAATACTGCATTCAAAAATTCTCTGAAAGAATTTTATGATTACGATGTGAAAAGAGGTTCTTTTTTAGATTTGCAGTTACTTGGTATAGACAAAGATAAATGGTTTAAATATTTAAAAAAGGCTTTTTCCGGCATCTCCATTAAAAGGGTTTTTTATATTAAGACCAGATATCATTCGAATCTAGCTATTATGGTGAAGTTTTTTCCCCTCAAAAACTTAACCAATGAGTTCACTGGTGCTGTGGTACTGTTTAGAAATATTTCTAAGGAGAGGAAAAAGCAGAAGATTTTAAAGAATAACCTGATGGAGCAGTATTTGATAAATGAGGTATTTAAAACTTTATTTAACCCTAAGGATTTTACTTCGGCTGTCAATAGGGTTTTATCGATCATTGGTAACCATACAAGACTCAGTGTAATTTATGTATATGAAGATTATTTTGACAAAGATTACTGCCATCTGTCGTATATCTGGACAAGATACCCTGAGATGATAGATAAATATGAAAAAGAGTTTAGCTATAAAAGATATGAAGGGTTAAAGGAAGGGTTGTTGGAGAATAATGTCATAATATACAATAAGTACGCCTTTTATAATAACACAGTTTCTAAATTTTTTGAAACCCACGAAGCTAAATCAAGTATTGTTTTTCCTATGATGATCAAAGGTGAGTATATAGGATTTATTGGTTTTGACGAAAATGATTCTGATCGCTTTTTGACGGTCACGGAGATAGATATTTTAAGAGTTTTTGCAAGTATCCTAACCAATGCATTAATTCAGAAGTACACTGAGGAGAAATTGAAGTATGCAAGTACCCATGATCCTCTGACGGGTCTTTACAATAGAGCTTATTTTGATGCGGAATTGGAGAGGTATATCAACGGTAGAGTTTTTCCAGTTAGCATCATAATGGCGGATCTAAATGGCTTAAAACAGATAAATGATACCATGGGACACAAAGAGGGTGATCTCTTAATACAGAAGGCCGCAAAGGTATTGCTTAAGGTATTTAGAAAAGAAGACTGTGTTGCCAGGATAGGTGGTGATGAGTTTGCAATTGTTCTCCCGAGAATCGATGAAGCAAAAATGCAGCTTGCAATTGAGAGGATAAGGCAGGTGGAGATGGAGGTGAATCAGGAAGGGTTACCTCACGTTTCTTTTGCATTGGGTGGGGCAACAGCAATGTCGAAGGATCAATTGCAGAGAGTACTGTCAAGAGCGGATGAACTTATGTATGAAGATAAAAAAAGAATAAAAGCTTCATTAAAACGCTGATTTTTAATCTTAAAAAAGAATTTTTATAAAAAATAAAAAGTTTTTATTTTTAAATGTTTTGTAGGCTATCTTTTTTTTAACTATTTTTTAAGTTTTTGTGATTGTGCTGTCTTGCAAAAATGCAACTTGTAATTTATTGATGTAATGTAATTTAATTTAGGTATTGCGTTTGGTGTTGTGTTTTTGCAATTCGATCTTATCTTTTGTTTTGATAAATTGTTTTAAAATAGGATATGTTTTTAATATCATATCTGGCATATTTATTGCATATTAAAGAGAATAAAAAGTAAGGAGGTAGTTTAGCTATGAAACATTTTAAAATCATTTTTGCTCTTATGGCAGTGTTGCTCTTTGCCACAAATATTTTTGCTAGCCAGGTTGTTATTAAGTTTTCCCACGTTGTTGCTGCTGACACTCCAAAAGGTCTTGCCGCAAACTACTTTAAAGATTATGTGGAGAAGACATCTAAAGGTCAAATCAAAGTGGAAGTTTTCCCAAACTCTACTCTGTATGGAGATAGGGAAGAGATTGAAGCACTGAAAATGAATGCAGTGCAAATTATCGCTCCAAGTTTCTCAAAATTTACAGGTTTTGTCCCTCAATTTCAGCTTTTTGATCTTCCATTTCTTTTCGATGATGAAAAACAGCTTCATAAATTCTTGGATGGTCCTGTGGGGCAAAAGATGATGCAGCTTGTAGAACCAAAAGGGATGGTTGGTCTTGCATACTGGGACAACGGGTTTAAAGATCTTTCAAACAACAAAAGGGAGATAAAGAAGCCGGAAGATGCTGCAGGTCTTAAGTTTAGGATTATGTCCTCTAAAGTTCTTGAGGCACAATTTAAAGCACTTGGAGCTAACCCTCAGGTACTTCCTTTCAGTGAAGTATACTCTGCTCTTCAGCAGGGTGTGGTGGATGGTGCTGAAAACCCAGTTTCAAATTTTTATACTCAAAAAATGCATGAAGTACAAAAATACTATACAGTTTCAGGTCACGGATATCTTGGATATCTTGTTGTTACAAATAAGATATTCTGGAATTCTCTTTCACCAGAGCATAAGAAGATTATCTCTGATGGTATTAAATTAGCCACTCAAAAAGAAAGAGAATGGGCTGCAAAACTTGATGATGAATATTTTGCAAAAGTAAAAGCCTACGGAAAAGTTAAAATATATAAGCTTACACCAGAAGAGAAAAAGATATGGAAGAATAAGCTTATGACAATTTATCCACAATTCTACGATGTAATAGGTAAAGAGTATATTGATGCAGCATTAAATACAAAATAGTTTTTAAACAACTGCCCCACGAATTATAACGGGTGGGGCGGTTGTTTTGTTTTTAAAAGGGGTATAATTATGCTGAAAATGTTGGAGATTTTTGATAACTGGCTGGATAAAATAAATATTTTTATTATGTCGGTAATGATGGCGGTGGCTACTGTAGTGGCTTTTATAAATGTAGTATTAAGATATGGCTTTGATATGTCTCTTACCTGGGCAGGTGAGCTGACCTCCTACCTATTTATATGGTCTGTACTGTTTGGGACGGCATATGGTTTTAAAACAGGTCTACATTTAGGTGTTACATCTCTGATTCAACGTTTAAAACCAAATATTGCTAAAAGACTTCTTACTTTCAGTCTTTTTATAGTATTTGTTTTTCTCATAGTGCTTATTAAGTGGGGCTATGATTTTGTAAAATTTAACTATGAACTCGAACAGGTTTCTGTTGATTTACATATAAAGTTCTGGATTATTTATCTTTGTGTTCCTATAACGATGGCTATTTCCGCATATCAGATTCTCATGAAGATAGTAAAGATAATCAGAATGCCTGCCGAAGAGTTTTCATACAACTTGGTTATGAAGGAGCATTGATATGGCTACTATAACATTATTCGGTTTACTTTTCCTTTTGCTCTTTATGGGAGTGCCTATTGCCATCTCTTTGGGTATATCCAGTACATTAGTAATCCTATTTTTTACCCAGATGCCCACTCTTGTTATACCCCAGAAGATGTTTACATCCATAGATAAGTTTGCTTTGATGGCTATACCTCTTTTCATCCTTGCCGGGAATTTTCTCTCGCAGGGGGGTGCAGCAAGAAGGATAATTAGATTCGCCAGGGCAATGGTGGGGCACTTACCCGGCGGTCTTCCAATGTCTGCTATATTTGCATGTATGATCTTTGCGGCGGTAAGTGGATCATCTCCGGCTACTGTCGCTGCTATCGGTTCTATAATGATGGGGGCGATAAAGGAGGCGGGTTATAGTGATAAATTTTCCATAGGTTCCATAACCTGTGCTGGGTCTTTAGGGATTTTGATTCCACCATCCATTGTTATGATTGTATATGGTGTTACCGTTGACCAGTCTGTGGGAAAGCTTTTTATGGCTGGTGTTATCCCTGGTATTTTACTGGGTGGCGGTTTGATGCTTGTGACATATATAGCCGCAAGAAGGGCTGGCTTTAAAAGGGAAAAAATGGCTCCTTTAAAAGAGATTTTTAGTAGCTTTATGGATGCTTTCTGGGGTCTTCTTGTCATTGTAATCGTAATTGGTGGTATCTATGGTGGGGTTTTTACCCCGACAGAAGCTGCTGCGGCCTCTGCAGTGTACGCATTTTTTATATCAATGTTTGTTTACAAGGATATAAAATGGAAAGATGTACCACAAATCATAGCTACTTCCGCTTCCACGTCTGCTATGGTGATGTTTATTATTGCCAATGCAATGCTTTTCGCTTTTGTCCTCACATATTTACAGATACCACAGAATCTTGCCCAATGGATAATAGATATGCACTTTAATAAATACGTTTACTTGGTATTTGTGAATATACTCTTATTGATAGCTGGTAACTTTATGGAGCCTTCAAGTATTATTATGATACTTGCACCACTATTGTTTCCGGTTGCCATGAGTTTAGGGGTAGATCCGATACATCTTGGGGTAATCATGACAGTGAATATGGAAGTTGGAATGCTCACACCCCCAGTAGGTCTAAATCTGTTTGTGGCTTCAAGTATAACAGGTCAGAGCATAGAATCGGTCATAAAAGCAACTTTGCCATGGATGTTTGCTTTGCTAATAGGACTGATTATAATAACCTACCTCCCTTCTATTTCTCTATTTTTACCAAACCTCATCTTTGGAGGTTAATCTAAAGGTGGGGTATCCCACCTTTTTTATAAAAAATAGATCATAAAAGAGATAATACATATTAAAAAGTAAACCGGTGTAATTATATCCGATAATTCGCTGAAGGTTATATTGAATTTATCCACAATCTTTTTACCTGCAAGTTCAGATATATTATTAAAAAGCCCCGTTGAAACAAAAAAAGGAAATGATAATGCAAATAAGTATTTATTGATATTAAATGTCGTAAGAAGTGGATTATATAATGGAAATAGTATTAATATAACCCCCA
This sequence comes from Calditerrivibrio nitroreducens, assembly GCA_002878065.1. Classification (GTDB taxonomy): domain Bacteria; phylum Chrysiogenota; class Deferribacteres; order Deferribacterales; family Calditerrivibrionaceae; genus Calditerrivibrio; species Calditerrivibrio nitroreducens_A. The sequence continues at coordinate 11,980 of PNIN01000045.1, read as the reverse complement.
GTGGATCAAGTATATCAGTTATGAAAAAAGCAAGAATATAAAGTATTATAAGTATATAATAACCTTCAGAAAATGAAAGGGTAAGATAGTTTATTACCTGATTACTTGCAAATGTATAGATATGAAAGAATGTTATTACAAATATAAAATAAACCACCCCTATAATTATCCCAATACGAGAGATGGAATGAACTATTGAGATGTTAAAATTCTTAATGAAGTTTTTACGGTCTGAAAGTACACTAATGAAAATGGAGTAGAAAAAGATTATTATTGAAATGATATCTATTGGCAGAGAGACTAAAAACATCAGGTAATAGAAGATTACCACATACCCCGAAATGGCAAATAAGGAGAAGTAGTCTCTTATGGCCGATTTTGGATGGAAATGTTTTGATACAAATATAAAATAATTGATTATCAGAAAAGGGATTGTAAGTAGTAACGAATAAAGGGTTACTGTCTTTAATGAAATTTTAAGCAATGAGGCAAATAAAATAGATGGAACAGATACCGGGGCTATATAGTTTACAGATGAGATTATGTATACCAATCTTATGTAGCCCCCTTTTGAATCAAACTCTTTTAATGAAAGTATCCTTGAAAATGATTTGACAATTATCATACTGGTGGAAGAAGTAGTTATTACAGGTAATGTAAATATAAGGTAGCTTAAAATATTGTTTCCGAATATATTGAAGACGGTGGATTTGTATCGTTTGTGTAATTTTGAATTGATAAGAATCTCAGAGCTTAGAATAAAAAAGGGGATTGCCGCCACCTCCGGCATGAATATCGTCTCAGATAGTTTATGGGAAAGGAGAAAAATAAAAGATGTGAAATCTAAATGGCTCAAAACGGCATAGGTTATTGAAATCAATAGTAGGATGAGGTTAATGCTAATCCCCATTAAAGAAAGTGTGATCATTCCAACTATAAATAAAAGATAGTAAATCATTTTTTGGAGTACCTTTTTATTATTACTAATATGAGTATAAAGATTGCAAAGAATAAGTTTTGATGGCTAAGAGTAATCAAAAGGATCGAAATTAACAATATCGTCTCAATTTTGGTTAGGTCATATTTTAAAATGCTGTAATTTATTTTATAACTTTTACCGATCAAGTATGGGAATATTATTATAAAAGTTATTGTCAGAAGGAATAATAGATTTATATTTGGGATATTAAAAATATTGAAATATCCAGCAATTCTATTTAATCCGAATAACAGTATAGAGATCGATATTATCGTTAGTATAGCCCCATTTCCTGTAACTCCTTTGCCATTTCTGAACTTAGATAATTTAAAAAAAGATTTTTATGCCTTTTATAAAATGTAATCCAATAGACTTTTTCTTCCTCTGATAGCTTATGTACAACGAGGTTGGAGTTATGGGATAATCTAAAAAAGTCAGTAAAATTTTTTCTCTGTGCTAGTTCCCTCTCGTAAGCGGTAGTTTTTTTCAAAGCTTCCATAATCAGCTTCTTTTCTTCTCCTGATAGAGATTCCCAGAATTTTTTCGAAATAACAACAGCATAGCCAAGATATCCATGGGATGAAACAGTTAAATATTTCTGGCTGTTATAAAGTTTTTGAGAATATATATTGTTGAAGGTGTTTTCCTGGCAGTCTATCAACCCCTCCTCAAGGATATGTTTTAAGCTACCAAAAGGATAGGTGTAAGGCATGGCACCCACTATTTTAAACTGGGCATTTAAGATATCACTACCCATAGTGCGTACCTTCAGCCCTTTTAAATCTTCTGGTTTTTTTATGAGTCTTTTGCTGCAGGTGATATGTTTAAAATCGTTGTCCCAAAAGTCTAGTATTTTAAGTCCAAAATTTTCGGTTTCTCTATTTAAAATAGAGATGGCTTTTGAATTATAGAAATTATGTATATCCTTGATATTATTAAACAGGAAAGGTATATCAAAAACCTGAAAATCTCTTATTTTATCGCTAAATTTGGAAAAGCTGGGGGCAGCCATCTGTACGATATTTTTCTTCAATGCTTCTATCACAGGGATATCGTCGAAAAGTGTGCCTTCTGGATATATCAATACCTTTAGCCTGCCGGAAGAGATCTTTTCTAACTCTGTTTTAAATTTTTCAACGGCGATCCCTTTGGGACTATCAACGCTTACGACATGACTGAATCTTATTATTGTTTCAGAATAAGAGAATTTATAAACCAGTATAAATAATATTAAAGATATTACTTTATACATTTTTGATCTTTGCAAGTTTTCGATGGATTGTGGCAGGATCAAGTCCGGCCAATTTACTTGCCATCTGTATATTATTTCCGGTTATCATCAATAATCTATTTAAATAATCCCTTTCAAAATGTAATTTTGCAGTTTTATAATCGATTATATCACTTTTTAGCTCTGGATTACCAACAATATGATCTTTTATTATGTCAGCTTTTAGCAGATCTCCATCTGATAATGCCACGGCTTTTTCTATAAGATTTTCAAGTTCCCTTACATTCCCGGGCCAATCATAGGAGTAGAGTAATTTCATGAATTCTGGCGATATCTTCATCTCGATTTTATTAAATTCTTTGCAAAATTTTTTTACAAAAAATTCCGCAAGATATGGGATATCTTCGAGACGGTCTCTTAAAGGGGGTATTTTTATGGTAATTACGTTTATCCTGTAGTATAAATCATTACGAAACTGTTTAAGCTCCACCTCTTTTGCAAGATCTCTGTTTGTGGCTGAAATTATCCTAACATCAACATCAATCGGTTCAGATGAACCTAATCTCTTGATATTTCTTTCCTGAATGACTCTTAAAAGTTTAGTTTGGAGACTTATGGAAGCTTCACCTATTTCATCCAAAAAAATCGTACCATGGTTGGCTTCCTCGAAATAACCTTTTTTGTAGGTATCAGCCCCTGTGAATGCACCTTTTTCGTAACCAAAAAATAGACTTTCTTCGAGAGTTTCAGGGATTGCTGCACAATTTATTGCTAAAAACCTGTTTTTGGATCTGTTACTAAGGTTGTGGATCGCTCTGGCTATAAGCTCCTTGCCTGTCCCGGATTCACCAATCAGAAGTACGTTGCTGTTGATAGTGGCAATTTTTTTTACGATCCCCAAAAGATCTTCCATCTTTTTGCTGCGGGCAATTATATTTGGTATTCCATATAGTTCGTTTATGTTTTTTTGTAAGACTTTTAGATCCGTTTTCAACTTGGAATTTTCAATGGCTTTTTTTATTTTAATGTTTAATTCTTCGATATTATCAAAGGGCTTGGTGATGAAGTCAAAAGCACCTTTTTTGATAGCTTCAACGGCTATGTCGATGCTACCGTAGGCTGTCATTATTATAAATGTTATATCCGGGTATTCTTTGTTGATTACGTCGAGCATTTCAAATCCGGATAGCTCCGGCATTAGATTGTCGCAGATTATAAGATCTGGATATATCTTATCTATTTTTTTTAGTGCTTCAGTGGGGGAACGGAATTTGAATAATTCGTATTCATCTGAAAGCAAACCACTGAAAAATTCGAGAGTATAGATTTCGTCATCTATGACAAAGATTTTATCCATATTTTTCACCTTTAAATTAAATGATATAGATTTTGATTTTTTATGTCAATGGATAAGTTTTGCTGAGTTTTTGATGGTATGAAGCTAACCCTTGACAAATATTCATATATATGTATATTTGAAAACTGGGGGTAAAGTATGGATATCAATTATATTGCAGAGCAGTTAAAGGTTTTGGGGCATCCGGTGAGGCTAACTATAGCTATCGGTCTTTTGAATAATGAATGTTCGGTAACTAAGATGAGTGAGGTTTTAAATATGTCTCAGGCGTCAGTAAGCCGACATCTGGCTCTTTTGAGAAATTTTGATATTGTTGAAGGGAAAAGAAATGGTACTCAGATCTGTTATTACCTCAAAGATCCAAAGATAGCGAAAATGGTAAAATCTCTTTTGGAGGAATAGATGTTGAATAAAAAGGCGTTGTTGTCTATTTTTATATTTTCTTCTTTGAGCTTGAATGCTGCCCAACTAACATTTGAGGAAGCAAAGAAGATTTTGCTGGAAAAAAATGGTTTGATAAAGGCTTATAGTGAAGAGGTAACCTCATCACAGTTTAGAGTGGAGCAGGCCAAAAGTGGTTTTATGCCCAAACTTAATATCAGTGAAACATTCATAAGTACCGACGAGCCTGGTTCTGCCGCATTTATAAAGATTTCTCAGGGGAACTTCACTCCGGCGTATATGGCAACGATGTCAGATCCTGATAGGACGAAGAATTTTGAGACGAAGATAGAGCTGGTGCAGCCTTTACTACTTCAGGGAAAGGTATATTTTGGATTTAAGCAGGCAGAAGAGATGAAAAAGGCTTCAGATAAGATGCTGGATGTTGTACGACAGGAGCTGATTTACAACCTTGTGAGGGCTTACTATGGAAAGGCATTGGCGGATAAAAGTGTGGAAGTAACCGAAAAATCGATGGAAAGAACCAAAAAATACAGGGATCTTACCGCAGAATTTTACCGGAATGGTTTACTTGTAAAGAGCGATCTTCTGGTGGCGGAGTCAAGGGTAAATCTGAATGAAAGCTACATTGCAGAGGCAAAAAAGCAGGTGGAGGTTGCCCAGGCGCATCTTCAGAGGTTGCTGGATAACGATGGTGTATTTTCTGTCGTCTGGAACGATCCAGGGCTTAAAGTGGATAAATCTCTTGATGAGTATATAAAAATTGCGATTGAAAATAGAAAGGATTTAAAAGCTATGGAGGATTTTGCCAGAGTGCAGGATCTTGAATATAAGAAAAATATGTGGAGTTATTCACCTGAAATAGTCGCATTTGCTAATTATAAAATGAATGATACATCTTTTTTAGGGGATTCCGGTAAGGGGTTTACGGTGGGAGCAATGATAAATTTTAATATCTTCAACGGTTTTATGAACAAAAATAAAATAAGTGAAGAAAAAAGTAAAAAAATGGCCATTGATTATAAATTAATTGATAAAAGAAACGAGATCAAATCTGAAGTAAAAGATGCCTACTATTCAGTATTAGCTGCTGAAAGTAAGATTGAAGCGATGAAAAAGTCTCTCGAGGCTTCTTATGCAGCTCTCAACATTACTGAAAACAGATTTAAAGAAGGGCTTGCAAGGATTACCGACCTTCTGGATAGGGAGGTGGATGTGAAAAATGCCGAGCTGGCACTTTATATGGCGGAGTATGACCTGATAGAGAGTAAAACAAAGCTTTACAAAGCAGCTGGGATTTTGAAGTAGTAATGATATGATAAAAAAATGAATCAGGAGGATATAGATGTTTAGGTACATTACTTTTTTAATGTTGTTGTTTGTGATATCCTGTGGCAGTAGCAATAAAGATGATATTTCTAAAAAAGAACAGGTGAGTTCACACAAGGTGTCTTTGGCGGAAGTTTCAAAGGTACAGGTGCCTGTACTCAGGGAATTTTCAGGGACTGTTTCTTCAGAAGATATGGTATCTTTAAGCCCAAAGGTGATAGGATATATCACGAGGATAAACTACACAGAGGGGGCATCCTTTAAAAAGGGTGCAGTGCTTGTGGAAATAAGTAGCCCTGAAATCTATGAAAAATTGAAATTCGCAGATGCCGCAGTTGCTGAGGCTGACAACGCCATTTCTCAAGGGGAATTGGGATTAAAGGTCGCCCAGAATCAATTAAGACAGGCACAGGCTCAATACGAATTGGCTGAAAAGACTTACAAGAGATATAAAAGTCTTCTGGCTTCCGAGAGTATAAGTAAGCAGGAATTTGATCAGGTGGAGTCACAATACAAAGTGGCACTTGAGGGGAAAAATGCCGCAGAAAGAGCTGTTAAATTGGCAGAAGAGAGGATAAATCAGGCTAAGACAAAAAAGAATCAGGCAATAGCAGGAAAAAATGAGGCTTCGACTTATGTGGGGTATACACGGATCGTAGCTCCTTTTGATGGAGTGTTGTTGGAAAAACTGATCGACGTGGGAAACATGGTGGCTCCAGGGCAGCCTATTCTCAAAATAGGAAGCAACAAGAATGTTATATATACGTATCTTTCCGAATCTATGTTTCATAAGGTAAAAGTGGGTGACCAGCTTGAAGTCAAGGTGGATTCTTTAGGTAAGGAGTTTAAATCAAAGGTGCTGGAGATAGCTCCAAACATAGATCCGGCAACGAGGAATTTTAAAGTAAAGCTTTCGGCTGATAAATCACTCCCTGTGGGGGCTTATGTGAATGTATATGTAAACGATGGTATAAAGGATGCGATATACGTTCCAAAGACTGCTGTTGTCAAAAGGGGTCAGGTGGAGGTTGTATTTATAAATATTAATGGTAAAGCTGATATGAGGATAGTAAAAACCGGTATAGAAAAAGATGGAAAAGTGGAGATCATAAGTGGGCTTTCCGGTGGTGAAAAGATTGTGGTAAATAACCTGGATAATATCAAAGCAGGAGATATACTGGAGGGTTAAATGGAAGTTTTTGATAAAAACAATAAAGCCTGCAATATAGATCCTGAAAAAGAGGTAGAGATCGTTAAATATGGCATAGCGGAAAAACTTGCCAAATCATTCTTGCGATCTAAAATCACACCTCTTCTGGTTATTGCAACGTTGTTTATAGGTATTATGTCGGTTATTTTTACACCCAAAGAGGAAGAACCTCAGATTGTCGTGCCGATGGTTGATATTTTCGTACCATACCCTGGAGCAAAGGCAAAAGATGTGGAAAAAAAGGTTGTGGAGCCTCTGTCAAAGCTGATGTGGGAAATTCCAGGAGTGGAGTACGTATATTCCACAGCCATGAATGACGTTGGGATGGTTACAGTTCGATTTAAAGTGGGGGAAGATGAAGAGAAGAGTATCACAAAGCTGAAAACCAAAATAGATTACAATATGGATAGGATGCCTCAAGGTGTAATGCCTCCAATTATAAAAAAGATGTCGATCGATGATGTGCCTCAGGTGGCTATTACATTTTACTCTAAAGAGCTGGATGGTACAAAATTGAGGGAGATAGCATCAGAGGTGGAACAGAGGGTGAAAGAGATCGATGATATCTCTGAAACAAAAGTGATTGGTGGATATAAACGTGTGATAAGAATCGAGCCGGATCTGACCAGGCTTAAATCCTATAATTTAGACCTATTAAGACTTTATGGCGCTTTATCGATGTCCAATATGGCGCTTAATGCGGGTGAGATTACAAATATTGATAAAAATCTCTACATAACTGCCGGTGGTTTTTTCTCTTCTCTGGATGAAGTGGGTAATGTGGTTGTTTCGGTATTTGGCGGTAAACCTGTCTATCTAAAAGATGTGGCAACCGTGAAGGATGATGCGGAGATACCGGATCATTATCATATAATAGGTTTCAACGATAAAATAAGCTCAGACAAGATCCAGGCTGTGACCCTTTCCATATCAAAGAGGAAGGGTAGTGATTCCGTAGTTGTGGCGGATAAGATATTAGAAAAGATTCAATATCTCAAAGGTTATGTCATACCTTCAAGCGTGGAGGTGAAGATTACCAGAAATTACGGTGAAACAGCCTACGAAAAAGTAAAAACACTTATGGAGCACCTCATCGGTGCTATTGTGGCTGTAATTATCGTTATGACCATTACTATGGGCTGGAGGGCTGGACTTGTGGTTTTTGTGGCTCTTCCGGTGACGTTTGCCCTTACCCTTTTTGTATACTATATGTTTGACTACACCTTAAATAGAGTGACCCTTTTTGCTCTTATTTTTGTTACAGGTCTCGTGGTGGATGATGCCATTATCGTTGTGGAGAATATGGAGAGACACTTCCGTATTGCCAGAACCAATCTTTTAGAAAGGGCCATAAGAGCTGTAGGAGAAGTGGGTAATCCGACGATCCTTGCCACCATAACTGTCATTGTGGCTATATATCCTATGGCTTTTGTTAGAGGGCTGATGGGGCCATATATGAAGCCGATGCCTATAGGTGCATCTCTTGCAATGATATTCTCTCTGCTTGTGGCACTCGTCATCACCCCATGGCTTGCCTATAAGCTACTCGCAGGACATACCAAAGTGGAAGATGAAGTGGATGAAGAAGAATATGTAAAATCTACTAAATTATACAAATTATACAAAAATATTTTGACACCTCTTTTTGATAAACTTTCATACAGGCTGGTCTTGACATTTGTGATGTTGGGGCTATTTTTTGGGGCGTTTTTGTTTATCCCCACAAAAAAGGTTGTTATGAAAATGCTTCCTTTTGACAACAAAAATGAACTTCAGATCATCATAGATATGCCGGAGGGTACTTCTTTGGAAAAAACCACCATGGTGGCAAACGAGATTGGAAATTATCTATCAACCGTTAAAGAAGTGGAAAACTATCAGATATACTCCGGCATTGCAGCCCCATACAATTTCAACGGTCTTGTAAGGCACTACTTTTTGAGAAAGGGTAGTAATGTGGCGGATATTCAGGTGAATTTCGTTGACAAATCAAAGAGAAAATTGCAAAGCCATGACCTTGCAAAACTTTTAAGAGATCCCGTACAAAAGATAGGAAACAAATATGGAGCAAATATCAAGCTTGCTGAGATACCGCCCGGACCTCCTGTATTGTCCACCCTTGTGGCTGAAGTTTATGGACCTACAGAGCAGGATAGGATAGAAGTAGCTAAAATGATAAAAGAGATTTTTGCCAAAACAGATGGTGTGGTGGATATCGACTGGTTTGTGGAAGATGACATGGAGGAATATGATTTTAGTATAAACAGAGAAAAAGCTGCTTTGAGTGGCATATCCACAGAGATGTTGTCAAAAACTGTTTACATGGCCCTTGCGGGAATGAAGGTGGGGGTATTGCATAATAGTGATAATAGAGAGTCTGTGGATATAACCATAAAGCTTCCGGAGAACCAGAGAAATAAGCTTGATCTGATAAAAGATCTGAATATTGTGTCTATGACAGGTGGGGTTGTTCCTCTGGGTGAGCTTGTAAATATCAAGAAAAAGATTAAAGACAAAGCTCTTTATGGGAAAAATAACCTGCCAGTGGTGTATGTGGTAGCGGATGTGGCAGGTAAAGAGGAGAGTCCAGTATACGCTATGCTAAAGATGAAAGATGAGATTTCAAGGCTTACCTACAAAGGAGAAAAAATTAAGCAGTACTGGACTGGAATGCCAGAGAGAACTGATAAAGTGTCGATGAAGTGGGATGGGGAGTGGCAGGTGACCTATGAGGTGTTTAGAGATCTTGGGCTGGCATTTGCTGCAGTTATTATAATAATGTATTTTGTCCTTGTGGGTTGGTTTAAATCATTTATGACGCCGATAATCATGCTCATCCCGATACCTCTCAGTCTTTTGGGGATAATACCGGGGCATTTCATATTTGGAGAGTTTTTTACAGCCACAAGTATGATAGGATTCATTGCCCTTGCCGGTATTATGGTGAGAAATGCTGTGCTTCTGATAGACTTTATTGAGGCTAGTATAGAAAAAGGGAAAGATATAAGGGATGCTGTGATTGAAGCGGGTGCGATAAGGACGAGACCTGTGGTACTTACCACTGTTGCGGTTATTACCGGTGCATTGTTTATGCTTCCGGATCCAATATTTGCAGGTTTAGGTGTTTCCCTCATCACAGGTGCGGTGGTGTCCACAATATTGACTCTTGTCATAATCCCTATGACATACTATTTTTACTACAGGCTTAGATTATAAATGAATAGGAGGTAGCTATGACAGTTGAAAGATGGGTTAGAGTATTTGCAGGGTTATTTGTGGTGGTATCCACTTTACTTGGATTATTCCACAATAAATGGTGGTTTGCTTTTACAATATTTGTGGGATTAAATCTCTTCCAATACGGATTCACAAATTTTTGCCCTCTGGCTAAGATATTAAAGGCTATTGGGATAAAGGAGCAGTAATGAAAAAAAAGGGGGGGGATCATACCCCTTATTTTTTTATAAAGAGGTAAATTATATCTCAAAATTTAATATATAGTATATTGCTATTATTGATCAAACAATACAATATTTGTCTTTCTTCCATTTTTTGCACCCCTATGAAAATCAGTAACAACGATTAAATCTGATTATTGTAAACAGGTGTGAAAAAAAGTTTGTTAGTCTAAATCACATAACAATCGATTTACTATTGATTTTATCTATAAAACAATGTATAAAGCTTCAAAAATGGTTTACAGGAGATGTTATGGATTTTAAGCAGATAGAAGCATTCGTATATGTGGCAAAATATAAATCTTTTTCGAGGGCAGCCGAAAAGATGCTCCTCAGCCAGCCCACAGTTTCCACCCATATAAACACCCTTGAAGAGGATCTTGGTATTAAGCTTTTTGATAGACTCTCCAGGGAGGTAGTATTGACCGATGCGGGGCAGGTATTTTTTGACTATGCGGTGGATATGATCGATCTGAGGGAGCGATCTATTGAGGCGATAAAGGAGTTTTTAAACGAAGTAAGTGGCAACGTAAAGATAGGCTCCAGTACTATAATTGCAGAATTTATACTCCCATCCATTATTAAAGAGTTTATTAATAAATATCCCAAGACTTTTTTTACGATGGATATAGCAAGCTCCCAGATGATTATACAGAGGGTTGTGGATGGTGTGCTTGATCTGGCGGTAGTTGCCAGAAAGATCCCCAAAAAAGATCTCGAATACAAACCTATATTTCGAGACAGAATTGTCCTTGCGGTAAACAAAGACCACCCATTTTATTCAAGAAATAGTGTTTTTTTAGATGAGATTTTAAATGAAAAGTTTGTAATCAGAGAGGTGGGATCCGGCACAAGGGCTGCTGTGGAATATGCGTTGAAGACCAAAGGTTATGATTTTGAAAGCCTCAATGCCACTGCGGTTATGTCATCCACCCATGGACTTTTACATTCAGTCAAAAATGGACTTGGTATAGCATTTGTGAGCGAAATAGCTTTGATAAAAGATATCTGCTCCAATGAGGTAAGGGGTATCCCCATAATAGACCTTGTGGTGGAAAAGGATATATTCCTTGTGTACAACAAACGAAAAACAAGCAAAAAGTTGATAAAAAATTTCCTCGACCTGATACAGGGGTACAATTTCAATAGCTCAATGGGCAGATAAATCATTGCAGTGAGTTTTTGTCAGCACACCTGCTGCCGTATGTTTACTGTATACAAAAACATACACTGTTTTTTGCAATCAACACAAAAATTCAAATATCGTTATATATGGGAAATGATATTGTTTAAGATTAATATATGATTTATCAGATAATTATGTTTAAAATTAAATTATGTTTAAAGAGATTCTTGTTTTGGCATAAAACTTGATTTATTAAATGATAAGTAGTTAAATAAAAAAGTGGTTGACAGAATAAAATTTTTTTAGTAAATAAATTAAAACTGGAGCAGGTTTTGGCTCCGATGAAATAGCTAAGGCTATTAAGAAAAACAAATAAAACTAAGGAGGAAGTAACTTATGAAAAAGTTAATCGCACTTTTAGCAATCGGTTTAATTGCAGCACCTGCATTCGCAGCTAGTTGGGATATGTATGGTCAAGTAAGATTGAGGGCTTTTTATGAAAATGCAGATAAGTATTACAGCGGTATTAATGAGTCTGACACAGATCTCTCTTTTGGTAATGCTGCAAACTCAAGGATCGGTGCAAAGGTAAAGGCGGATGATAAGCTTTCTGCTGTGGTGGAATTGGGTCTGGGATCTAATGAAAATAATAATAATGCTGTTACTACTCGTCTAATCTATGCTGACTACGACTTTGGTGCATTTAAGCTTAGACTTGGACAAGACTATGGTCCTACAGCTACATTCTTCGATTACAACCAGGTATCTAATACTGATAATGATCTTGTGGGCTTTGGTACGATAAACTCAGGTAGATATGCTCAGATCAAGCTTATGGCTGCTGGGTTTGAGCTTGCCCTTTCAAGACCAGGTTTAGGTGCTTCCGAT
>PNIN01000071.1 GCA_002878065.1 Calditerrivibrio nitroreducens | reverse complement strand
AATTTAGATGGTAGATTTGTCACGCTATTTATAGGTATCATAGACAAAAAAGAACACAAGATGGAGTATATATCCCTTGGACATGAACCGGTGTTTGTATACGAAGGAGGAGATATCAAAAAATTAGAATCAGATTATATGCCTGCGGGAATTATAGTGGAGGAATATAAAGATTCCATAATTGAAATCAAAAAAGGTACGTCGCTATTTATATATTCCGATGGACTTGTGGAGTATACCAATTACGATGACCTTGAAAAAAAGGTACTTATGTGCAATACTGATGCGGAAAATTTTATAAAAAGTTTATACAATGAACTGGTGATAGATAAAAATAATCAGATGGATGATTTCACCTGCATAAAAATTGATATAAAGGGGTAATTTTGGAAGAGAAATCAAAACAGATTCAAAATATGTTTAACAATATAGCACCTAAATATGATCTTTTAAACAGGCTGTTGAGCTTCAGAAGAGATCTATACTGGAGAAAAAAGTCCATTGACCTGTTAAAAATATCTGATGGGATGACGGTACTTGACCTTGCCTGTGGTACAGGTGATATGATGATACAACTTAGAAAAAAGATAAAAGATGTAAATATCATAGGTGCAGACTTCAGTAAGAATATGCTTGATATAGCAAGACAGAAAGGGGTAATAGATCCCCTTATAAATGCTGATGCCCATTATCTACCTTTTAAAGAGGGAAGTTTTGATAGAATTATGATCGCATTTGGATTCAGAAATGTTGTAAACAAAGAAGTCGGATTGAAAGAGCTATTCAGGGTGCTGAAACCTGGTGGAATTTTGTGCATTCTTGAATTTTCTCAACCGGAAGGTAAAATTTTTTCAAAAATATACAGATTTTATTTTCAAAAAGTTATGCCCTTTATTGGAGGACTCATTTCTGGCAATAGAAACGCTTATAGCTATCTTCCAGATTCGGTATATAAATTCCCCAAAAATGATGATTATAAAAGGATGATACTTAATGCTGGTTTTGAAAAAGCTGATTTCAACTTCATGACATTTGGTATATGCAACGCAGCAATATGTTATAAAAAATATTAAGAGGGTTTTATGGCCTATAGAGATTTAAGAGAGTTTTTAGCAAAGCTTGAGCAGGAAAACGAACTTATCAGGATCAAAGAGGAATGTGATCCAATACTTGAAATAACAGAGATTACCGACAGGGTATCCAAAAACCACGGCCCAGCTCTTTTTTTTGAAAAACCAAAGGGTTCAGAACATCCACTTCTGATAAACACTTTCGGTTCATTCAAAAGGATGAATATGGCTCTTGAGGTGGAAAAGCTTGATGAACTGGGTGAAAGAATCATAAACCTGATAGATCGAAATGTCCCTCAAAATTTCTTCGACAAGATGAAATCCTTACCAATGCTTTTTGAACTAAACCAGATCTTCCCTAAAATAGTAAAAAGTGGCCCCTGTAAAGATGTTATATTAAAAGGGGACGATGTGGATCTTTTTAAATTCCCAATTCTACAATGCTGGCCTAAAGATGCCGGACGTTTTATTACTTTACCCAATATCTTCACAAAGGATCCAGAAACCGGTGCAAGAAATTGCGGAATGTATCGTATGCAGGTTTTTGACAGAAAAACCACAGGTATGCACTGGCACATTCATCACCACGGAGCAGATCATTTCAGAAAAGCAAAACGGATGGGATTAAAAAGATTGGAGGTGGCTGTATCACTTGGGGCTGATCCTGCTGTAATATATTCCGCCACTGCTCCTGCCCCTGATGGTATAGATGAGATGTTACTTGCTGGATTCATAAGAAAAAAACCTGTTGAACTCGTTAAATGTGAAACGGTGGATCTCGAGGTGCCTGCAAATAGCGAGATCGTCCTTGAAGGGTATGTGGATGTGGATGAATTAAGACTTGAAGGTCCATTTGGAGATCATACCGGCTATTACTCACTGGCGGATATGTACCCTGTTTTTCACGTCACATGTATAACACACAGGAAAAATGCCATATACCCCACAACCATTGTTGGTAAACCACCAATGGAAGACTGTTATATGGGAGTAGCCACCGGAAGAATATTTTTACCATTATTGAAAAAACAAGTTCCAGAGATTGTGGACATGGCACTTCCCCTTGAAGGGGTATTCCACAACATAATGTTTATCTCCATAGACAAAAAATACCCAATGCACGCCAAAAAGATTATGAATTTCGTATGGGGAACAGGACAGATGATGTTTACCAAGATGATCGTGGTTGTGGACAAAGATGTTGACGTTCAAAACACATCTGAAGTCCTCTGGAGATTGGGTAATAACGTGGATTGGAAGAGAGACATAGTAATTATGGAAGGACCCCTTGATGCCCTTGATCACTCATCACCATTTGCATTCTGGGGATCAAAAATAGGGATAGATGCCACTAAAAAATGGCCATCTGAAGGGCATACAAGAGAATGGCCGGATGATATTGTAATGAGTGAGGAGATTAAAAAACTGGTTGATGAAAAGTGGAAAAAACTTGGGTTGTAAATAAATTCTTTGAGTTTTTAGATGGCAGGTTTCCCGATGCGAAATGTGAGCTGATCCATAAAAATTTGTATGAACTTGCCATCTCTACCATACTAAGTGCCCAATGCACCGATGAAATGGTAAATAGAGTTACACCTTTACTATTCGAAAAATATCCGGACTTTAGAGCGCTTGCATTATCAGATATTGGGGAAGTCAAAGAGATAATAAGACCAACAGGCTTTTATAACAACAAGGCAAAATCGATCACAACCCTTGCCAAAATAGTTGTAACAAAATATGGAGGTGAGCTACCACTTGTGATGGAACTTCTTGTCAAGCTACCTGGTATCGGAAGAAAAACCGCAAATATCATACTATCAGAGTATGCTACAGCTGAAGGGATAGTAGTAGACACCCATGTAAAAAGGGTATCAAAGAGGTTGGGGCTTACTACCCATGATGACCCAATAAAAATCGAAAAAGACCTGATAAGCTTGATACCAGAGAATCGATGGGGGAAAATATCCCACCAAATTATCCATTTTGGTAGACAGATATGCAAAGCCCGCAAACCTGAATGCAGCAATTGCCAGATGAAAGACTTCTGCTCTTATTATAAACAATAATAATTTACCTTTTCATACAGTCATTCCAAAATTATCATAAAAACTTCTGTTTAAAATCAATTTCTGCATGATAGAATGTAGGTAGGACCTAAGATGATATTATGTATAAAATTAAGGTTGATTCTATAAAAAGAGATATTTTTATAACTATTTTCTTAAATTCTTTAATCATCGTATTGTTTTTTAGGATTTTAAACGGTTTAATTGAATTAGGAAAGTGATTACATCTAGTTATGTATACCCAAATAATGAGATTGTACATATTGAAAAAGATTAAGAAAGAATAACCTTTGATGCCATCTATCTTAAAACTAAAGAATTGCAGGAAATGAATGATGAACTAAAAGCCCTGTCTGAGATGGATCAGCTAACCGGGTTGTATAATAGAAGAAAAATTGAAACTCATCTTTATTCTGAATTTACAAGATATATAAGACACAAAGAAGTTTTTTCAATAATTCTTTTTTATATAGATAACTTCAAATCAATAAACGATAAATATGATCATAGTATAGGTGATTTTCTATTAAAAGAATTAGGTACACTGCTTAAAAACATTTAAGAAAATCCGATTTACCAGCCAGATGGAGTGGTATTGCACTGTTTTTCAATAGATTATATACTAATCAAAACAATTAAAACCGATATCAATATGAAATTATATTCAGAACATTCATAAATATAACATAAATTAAAATTTAGCATAAACTATCTTTCATTTTGTTAAATCGTATGGCATCACCCCATTTTTATGTCTTGATCGTTTATTTTCAATAAGTTATGTTTGTGAAAGCCTCCAGAATAAGGAAAGGAAAAGTAGGGGCATACCTGTGTGTCTGCCCTGATAATGCATCTATGGGCAAACACTTAAGTTTGCCCATAAATATTGTTTAGGGTTGCAAAAAATGTGGTGACAGCAGTAAATTTTATGTTGACAATTAAAATAAATGGTAATAGTAAAATAAGAATTGAAACTTATTAACAGTTAAATTTTTAAAATTGGGTTAAATATGGGGATAAGCATTTCAAAATTAAAGGGTGATCTGTTTGGTGGGATTACAGCTGGAATTGTTGCATTACCTCTGGCTCTAGCTTTTGGTGTGGCAAGTGGTATGGGGGCTAAAGCTGGACTTTATGGTGCCATATTTTTAGGTTTTTTTGCCGCCCTTTTAGGTGGTACTAAAACACAGATTTCAGGCCCCACCGGCCCTATGACAGTCGTTATGGCATCGATCGTCACAGCTGTAAAAGGGGATGTTTCATCTGTAGTAATGATCATTATGTTGGCAGGTATATTCCAGATCATCTTCGGTATAATAAAACTTGGTAGCTTTATCAGATATATCCCTTATCCCGTTGTTTCAGGCTTTATGTCTGGTATAGGAATAATCATTATCATTTTACAAATAAATCCAGCATTAGGAAGCCCTATAAAAGGATCACCGATACTTACGATTGCAAGTCTGGGGTCTACGTTGTCCAATATAAATCTTCAAGCATTATTTGTTTTTATAATCACTTTATTAATCCTATATCTAACTCCCAAAAAGATTGGGAAAATCATACCTACTCCACTTCTGGCATTAATTATAGTAACACCAATTGCAAATATACTCAATTTTGATATTCAAAAGATTGGTAACATACCTCAAGGAGTACCATCCCCCATAATTCCATCTATTAACCTTCATATGATAAGTATTGCATTTACATTCTCCCTTAGCCTTGCTATTCTGGGTGCAATAGATTCCCTACTAACATCCCTTGTTGCAGATTCTATCACAAGAACGAAACATGACCCAAACAGAGAATTGATAGGACAAGGGGTGGGAAATGCTTTAGCCGGATTATTCGGTGGAATCCCTGGAGCAGGGGCAACAATGAGAACTGTAATAAATGTCAAAACAGGCGGTAATTCAAGACTTTCTGGTATTATACATGCCATATTTTTATTTATTGTTCTTATAGGTGCAGGGAAATATGCCTCATACATACCAATGGCACTTCTTTCGGGTATTCTTATCAAAGTTGGGGTTGATATAATAGATTATAAATTCTTGAAATTGATAAAATTCGCCCCAAAACATGATGTATTTGTAATGGCTATCGTTTTCTTTCTGACGGTTTTAGTTGATCTTATAGTTGCTGTGGGAGTGGGTCTTGTTTTAGCCTCAATACTTCTCACTTATAGAATGGCACAGCAGATGAATATCGATATCCTTAACCCCCAACAGGATCAGGTAATCAGTGGAGAAATTGAAACAATTGGAGAAAAATGTATGAGGATTATAAGGATAGATGGCCCCTTTTTCTTCGGTTCAATGACGAAGGTTATAAATCTAGGGAATGAACTATTAGATACAAAAGTTGTATTATTTGATTGCTCTAAAATCCCATTTATCGATTCATCAGCAGTATTTGCCCTTGAGGATATATTTTTAACTCTAAATGATAAAGGTATAAAAGTATTAATATACGCTGATAATAAAATTATAGACACCATAAAAAATCTGGGCATTACTAACATTATACCTCATCAGCATCTTTTTAATGATCTTCAAAAAAGTGTGGATCATGCGAAGAAACATATAAAAGAGTGCAAATGAGGTAAAACACACATAAACTATTTTGATAAAGTTAATGTCAAAGCTCCAATTCTCTACCGTAGACCTTTACGATGATCTCCCGAGCCGTTTCTTCAACTGATTTATTAGTGGTATCAACAAGATGCCACTTTCTATTCTTACTTACCAATTCGTAGATAAACTCCACCTCTTCAAGAATCTTTTTGATATTTGTATAATCAGAATTTGTCTTATAGTGTCTCAACCTCTCCTGTCGTATCTTTTGCAGGGTCTCCGGATCCATCACAAGGCAAATGATCTTGTTTTGATCAATTGAATAAACTTCTTCCGGAATCTTCATACCATAGATCAAAGGAATATTGACAACTTTATATCCCATCTGGGCAAGGTAAAAGCTGGTGGGGGTTTTAGAAGTACGTGAAAGTCCCAGGATAACGATATCTGCTTCACGAATCCTTTTCATACTTTTGCCATCATCATGCTCTATGGCAAAATCTATCGCTTCGATCCTCTTAAAATATTTACTATCCAGTCTTCTGAGGAGGTTTGGAAACTCTCTTGGCTCACTATCAAGAAAAATTTTAAATTTTTCCACAGGGGGGCCAAGTATATCATGATGCATAATGTTGTCTTCATGACAGATGGTATGGATCAATCTCCTGAGTGACTTTGTTGCAATGGTAAACGCCACAAATGCCTTATCCTCTTTTGCCCGTGAAAGTGCAAGCTTAATCTTCTCTTCATCATCCATCTTTGAATATACAATAAGCTTTGCATTAATATTGTCAAATTGTATAAGACAGGCTCTTACCACATTTATGGCACTCTGACCTGTACCATCTGATAAAATGTATACTTTTTTGACATCAGAACCGTTATCCTCTCCTATGGTATGGATCTCCATCAATCACCCCTTATCCCAAATTTTTCAAAAAATTCCTCTTCCGTTATAACTTCTATACCTAAAGATTTTGCTTTTTCCAGCTTACTTCCGGGATTTTCCCCCACAATGAGGAAGTTTAGATTTTTGCTTACTCCACTAAGTATCTTACCGCCATTTTTTATAATAATATCCTCATAGTACTTCCTTGGTTTTGAAAGTGTTCCGGTGATAAGAAATGTAAACCCCGAAAGTCTATCTCCCGTAACCTCTTTCTGCATCATATTAACACCGACTTTACGTAAAAACTGTAGCATCTCGATGTTTCTTTTTTCTCTGAAAAACTCAAATATAGATCTACCCACTTCATCACCTATGCCGTAAATATCCATCAGTTCATCAATAGATGCAGTCATTAAAGAATCTATATTCTTAAAATGTAATGCCAGAGTTTGTGCCATTTTTATACCAACTCCATCTATACCAAGTGCATATATAAACCTATAAAACTCCTTAGTTTTGCTTTCCTCTATACTTTTTAAAAGATTTTCCGCAGACAGTTCACCAAATCTTTCAAGCTTTACAAGATCCTCATACTTTAATCTATAGATATCTGGAATCGATCTTAAAAGACCCAAACCGTAGAATCTCTCCACATTATTCTCCCCTAGCCCCCGAATATCCATTGCATCTCTACTGGCATAATGGGTAATACTCCCCTTAACTCTATCGGGGCAATCTAAATTCAAGCATTTCCAGTAGGCATCTATTTTCACAAGTTTATCACCGCAGGAGGGACAATTGGATGGAAAGACGATCCCCTTTTCTTCCCCCGTTCTAAACTCCGGAACTACCTTGATGACCTTCGGTATAATCTCACCACTTTTTTCCACAAACACCGTATCGCCAATCTTTACCCCAAGCCTTTTAATCTCATCTTCATTATGTAAACTTGCTCTTGATACATTGCTGCCGGATATATTTACCGTTTCAAGTACTGCCACTGGAGTTACAATACCTGTCCTACCCACCTGAAATATTACATCCTTTAATACTGTGGTCACCTGCTCCGCTTCATATTTGTATGCAATTGCCCACTTTGGATATTTTATCGTTTCACCCAGGATAGATCTAACTTCGTACTTATTTACTTTCACCACAGCCCCATCGATATCATACGCAAGGTATTTTCTCAATATTCCAATCTTATCTATATACCCCTTAACATCTCTATCTTTACCTATAAATATATGTTCATTTATTGGAAAACCTATAGACTTAAGCCAGTTTAGATCGTCAAAATGGTTATCATATCTTCTTCCCTCTTCAATGGAATATATGAAGATGGAAAGCCCTCTTTTGGCGGTAATGGCAGGGTCAAGTATTTTAAGGGTACCTGCGGCGGCGTTTCTTGGGTTTGCAAAAAGAGGCTCATCTGCGTTTTTTCTTTCACGGTTGATTTTATTAAACTGTTCTTTGGATAGATACACCTCACCCCGCAATACAATCCTATTTTTTTCAGAAATAGAAACAGGCAAATCTCTTATCGTTTTTATATTATGGGTTATATCCTCACCTTCAACACCATCCCCACGACTTGCCGCATAACTTAAAACCCCATCCTCATACACAACAGATACAGCAGCTCCATCTATCTTGGGCTCCACCACATAATCGATATCACCACCCACCACTTTATATACTTTTGCAAAAAAGTCGTTCAACTCCCCTTCGCTATAAATATTATCAAGAGAAAACATCTTATAAAGATGCTTTATCGTTTTACCGGATGTTACTTTAAAACCAACCCTCTGGGTGGGGGAATCAGGTGAGATCCAATCAGGATGATCTTCTTCTATCTTACGTAACTGTTTATAAAGGTTATCATATTCAGCATCAGATATCACAGGATCATTCAGGAGGTAGTACCTTATGCAATGATGATTTAGCTCTTTTACAAGCCTCACATAATCAGCTTTTGTCCAATTCACAGGATTCTCCTGATTATACTATTCTCGGGTATCTTTATATCAAAATTGAAAAAATAATCATAATTAGGCTTTGTAAACTCCACCTTTTCAACATTTATATCATAAATCTCATCCACTTTGAATACAAACTCATCCATATCGGGTGTTAATATCTGTAGCTCATCCCCTATATTGATTTTACCTTTACAATGGAAATTTAACCTGCCATCTTCACAGGAAGTCACAACGCCCAAAAAATCTGAACCTCTAACGTATGATGACGTTTTATAGTTTATACTGTTTTCATCAGCCTCATCCGCATAAAACCCCTTTGTATAGGTTCTATTACTTACAGTATTCAAAAGCCTTATCCATTTTTCATCCACCTTAAACTCCCCCTTTAATGCGGTATCGATGGCCTGACGATAAACCCCGGTAACCACAGCGGTGTACATAGAGCTTTTCATCCTGCCTTCTATCTTGAGACTTTTAACCCCCATATCGATCAATTCCCCCACATGCTCTATCAAACATAGATCTTTTGAATTATAGATGTATGTCCCCCTTTCATCTTCAAACACCGGCAGATACTCCCCCGGTCTTGTCTCCTCCATTAGATGATACTTCCATCTGCAGGGGTGTGTACATTCTCCACGGTTGGAATCTTTTTTGTTAAAATAATTACTCAATACACATCTACCAGAATGGGATATACACATTGCACCATGCACAAAAACTTCAAGCTCACACTTAACATTTTCAGCTATAAACCTTATCTCCTCCCGTGACAATTCCCTTGCAAGTACAATCCTTTCAGCCCCTAACTGTTGCCAGAATTTTACCGCCATATAATTTGTAATATTAGCCTGAGTACTGATATGTATTGGAATATCTATTTTTCTATCCCTGATAAACTTAAAAACACCCGGATCACTAACGATGAGAGCATCCGGCGAAACCTCTTTTAACTGATCCAGATAAGATCCAAGTTCATTAAAATCGTAATTTCTTGCATATATATTGACAGTTACATACCCTTTTTTCCCTTTAGAATGCAAAAAACTGAAAGCTTCATGCATCTCTTCTATTGTAAAATTATCGGCGCTTGCTCTGAGTCCAAAATCTTTTCCGGATAGGTAAATTGCATCTGCACCAAAATTTATTGCTGCTTTTAGCTTCTCCATGTTACCCGCTGGGGATAATAACTCAACCTTCATAATGTACCACCATAATACCATTTTCTATGGGCAGAAAAACGATTTCCGCCGTTGGATCATTTTTTATATTATTGATAAACCTCTTTATAAGTCTTACCCCTTCCCTATATTTATAAGGTATCTCCGCTTCTTCCTGAAAAATATAGCCATAGAGGAAAAAATCATCGAATATCACCATACTTCTTTTCGTTAGAACAGGTTTTAGTAGATACCATATCTTTTCATAATCTTTTTTTATCGAATCCACAAACACAAAATCGTATTTTTCATCTGTGCCACATAAAAAAGTTTCAACCCTTGAATGAATAAACTTCAATTTGTTAAAATCCTTCAAAAATCTCTTTGCTACCTCTATCCTTTCAAGATTATTATCCACCCCTGTATAGTTAGCTTTTGACTTTGTTAGCATATATTTAGCAGCTGTACCTATTCCACACCCCAATTCTAAAATATTTGTGGGTCTAAACAGTGATACAAAAAAACTGATGATATTCCCCACAGCTTTTGACACCACTGGTACATCCCTTTTTATAGCATATTCGTAAAATTGATCAAATCCTTCAAATTCCATATTTTCAAGGAAGTCGTAAACCGCCGGGACAAGCAACTGACTTTTCATAGACTATCTTTGTGATGAGATTAATTGCTCTGATATTTTAGCAGCTTTTTCTGGATTACTCTTTCCAAGTGCCGTCATTATTGCACCAGATTTTTTAGAATCCATCTTTTTCAAAACTTTTACAGCTTGATTATCATCCATCTTTTCTATTATTGCCGCCGCAGATTTTGGTTTTGTATTTGAAAGAGTTTTCACCAATTTATCTATATTTTCATCATCCACCACTTTTAAGTCATTGTACAATTTCTGTATAGTATTTCTTATTTCCTCCAGCTCCTTCTGTTTTGCATTGAGATCCGCTTCAAGTGTTTTAAGTCTTTTCTCCTTTTCGTTTAAAGCCTTCTCCTTCTCCGCCAGCTGTTTCTCTTTAGCCTGAAGTGACTTTTGGAGCTGCTGTATGTTGATTAAGCTATCTTCTGCATATAAAAGCGACCCAAAGCTAAATAGCAGTATTAAAGCTAAAAATCTAATTTTCATTACCTCTCCTTGTTATTACAAGTTCATCTATCAATTTCAATTCCTCTTTCTTTAGATATGCTAAATAATTAATATTATGCTTTTCCTTTAGTTTTTCCATAATTTTTAGGTCATTTATGGCAGTTACAACAGTAGTTTTCTGCTTTTCTATCTCTTTTTTCGTTTCCTCAATCATATTATTAAGAGTTTGCAACATCTTCAGCAATTTTTCAAGATATTTTTCACCAAGATTGGCAAAATCAAACCTTCCCTCTTTCTTCAACGTATCAAGCTGTAATCTCTTTTCCTCAATCTCTTTTGAAAGAGCCTCCCGTTTAAACTGATAATCCTTTAATCTATTCTGCAGGTCAGTTAACTTCTGTTTTTCAATCTCAAAAACCCTCTCTCTATACTCAAGTATTTTTTGTAACTTAAACTTTTTATCCAATCTTTTAACCTACTATCTTTTTCATCAACTCATAACTAGTTGCAAAATCGAATTTTTCATCGATCCCCTGCCTAAGAAAGCTATTTATTGCATCTATTTTTGCGATAGCCGTGTCTATCCTTTTATTGCTACCTTTTGCATAAGCGCCGATGTTTATAAGATCCTCAGCTTCGTTGTAGGCAGCCATAAGATCCCTCATAGTGCCTGCCAATCTAAAGTGTTCGTCGGTGACGATCTCCTTCATCAAGCGGCTGGCACTCATCAGCACATCTATAGCTGGAAAATGATTTCTTGCCGCAAGCAATCTACTTAATACGATATGTCCATCAATAATCGATCTCACACTATCCGCAATAGGATCCGTAAGATCATCCCCCTCCACCAATACTGTGTAAAGACCTGTCACCGCCCCTTCCCCTTTTTTGGTACCTGCCCTTTCCAAAAGCTTTGGTAATAGAGCAAATACAGAAGGAGTATAACCTTTTGAAGTGGGGGGCTCCCCAACGGTAAGACCTATCTCCCTCTGGGCCATTGCAAATCTCGTCACAGAGTCCATCATAAACATAACATTTTTACCTGTACTTCTGAAATATTCAGCTATGGTGGTCGCCACAAATGCCCCCAATTTCCTCACCAATGGAGACTGATCACTTGTTGCCACCACTATTACACTTCTTTTCAATCCCTCTTCCCCAAGATCCCTTTCGATAAATTCCCTAACCTCCCTTCCCCTTTCACCTATTAGGGCAATTACATTCACCTCAGCGGAAGTATTTCTGGCAATCATTCCCAACAGCACTGATTTCCCCACACCACTACCGGCAAAGATCCCTACCCTCTGCCCGTTACCCACAGTAATAAGCCCATCTATAGCCTTTACACCCGTAGGAATTACATCTTTTATTATCTCTCTTTCAAGTGGTTTTGGGGGGTCATTGTAAACAGGCCAGAGTTCAAAATCGGTAATAGGCCCTTTGTCATCCATAGGATTACCAAGCCCGTCCAGGATACGCCCCAATAACTTCTCCGTAACCTTTACACTATTACCGTAGGATACATTCCGTACCCTACTGCCGGGGGCTATCCCTTCACTCTCCCCATACGGCATCAAAACTATCCTATCATCTTTAAATCCTATAATCTCCGCCAGAATTCCATTTCTGGAACCATTTTCAATCAAACACCTCGTGCCTATACCTAGCAAAGGTCCATCAGCTTCAATTGTAAGCCCTACTATTTTCGTGACTTTACCGTAAATGGTAAGCTGATCTGACAGCTTAACCCTCTTAATTAATTCCAAGCTCTTCATATATATTCTTGGTCAGATCGTTTAGAATAGATTCTATGGAGAAATCTGCCTCACCAATCTTTGTCTTTATTCTGGCACTCCCCTGTAATATACCACCATCACCTATGACATTATAACCAGGAAAATATTCCTGTACTATTTCAACATCCTTGGGATTTACGATTATATCGGTAATCTCTATATCCTTGAGCTTTGAAAAGGCCTTTTTAACGATATTTATAACTAACTTATCATTTATCTTTCTTTCCACACCCACAATTTCATTTATCAGATTTAGCAAAACCTTAGGTATTTCTCCATCAATCTCATCCAGAAAAGAATGTAGTCGTTTGATATAATTCTGGATACCAGATAGTTCATTCTGTAGGAGATTTAGATAATCTTCCCTTTTGGCCTGATACTCTTTATTTAGCTTCTGCTCCGCCTCAGCATACCCCTTCCGGTATCCCTCAGCTAACCCCTCCTCTTTCCCTGTGATGAAACCTTTCTCCAGTCCATCCTTTAATCCCCTCTCATACTCTTCTTTCAATTTTTCCTCGTACTCCTGCTGCAAAACAGTCAGAGTGGAGATTTCTTCGGGGTTATCTTCAGGAGCTTCCTCCGTTTTCTCCTCAATTATCTGTTCTTTTTTTATTTCAAAAGGTTTATAAGAAAATACCGATACACCCCTATCCACAGTGGAAAATGTTTTGAAAGTAAAAGATGAAAAGCCTTTGTTATCACCCCTTTTCACAATCTTTCTCGGCATCTAAAACTCCAGAAAAGTTTTATACGATACGTTGGATGAAGCCAAAAATATTATACGTATTGATCCTCTTCGCCACCTGAGATACTCACAAGACCTTCACTATCCAGCTCTCTTACGATCTCCACAATCTCGTGCTGAGCCTTTTCCACATCTTTAAGCTTAACCGGTCCCATAAATTCCATCTCCTCTTTCATCGCCTCAACTCCACGCTTAGACATATTTGCAAAAAACTTTTCCTTCAATTCGTCATCGGCACCTTTAAGGGCAAGTGTAAGGGTCTTTTTATCAGCTCTCTTTAGTATCTCCTGAATAGCAGTATTACCAAGTCTTTTTATATCATCAAACACAAACATCATATCCCTGATGGATGCCACAAGGCTTGGAGCATCCTTTTCCAATCTCTCCATAACGATCTTACTTGTGTTTTTGTCCATTCTGTTGAATATTTCAGCTACAGCTTTTGCACCACCCACTTCCACATTATAAGAACTGATAGATTCAAACCTCTCCTCCAGAACCTTAGCAAGTGTTTTAACAACAGAAGGGGATATATCCTGAAGATTGGCAATTCTGATGGTCACCTCTGCCTTTAAATCATCCGGCAACTCCGCAAGAGATTCTGCTGCATGGGAAGGATCAAGATGTGCCAATACCAGAGCGATAGTTTGGGGATGCTCGTTTGCTATAAATTTTGCCAATTGCTTCGGCTCCACCCTTGAGAGAAATTCAAAACCGCTCGTTTGCTCCAGCATCTTAGTAAGTCTATCAATAACTTTCCGAGCCCTTTCTGGTCCCAGCGATTTGGTAAGCAACGTTTTGGCATATTCCAAACCACCCTTTGCAATAAACTTTTTGGCAAGCATCATGTTGTAAAATTCTTCCACAACGGCATCTGCAACTTCGGGAGACACCATCTTTGTTACAGCGATCTCTTTTGAAATCTCCTGAACCTCTTCATCATCCAGATGACTCATGATCTGAGCCGAAAGCTCATCCCCTAACGTTATCAAAAGTATTGCAGCTTTTTGTACACCTGAAACGTTTGTCTCACTCATACACTACTCTTTCAACCATGTTTTTATCAAATTAGCTATCATTTCGGGGTCTTCTTTTACCGCTTCTTCTATCTTTTTAACCATAACTTTTGTTTTTACTGTACCAACGTCAACTGATACCTTTTCATCAAGTTCAGATTCAATCTCCCGCTCAAGTTCTTCCAGTGTTTTGGGAAACTTAACACTATCATCCAACTGCAGATCCACATTGGCACCTTTAATGGGTATATCCCCCACCGCGGCCAGTTCACCACTCTTAGTTTCCTTGATATCCCCCAATTTTTTCATAATAGGGCGGATCACAAGGAAATAGAACAATAGAAACATGATTAGTACCATTACGTACTTTGAAATCTGAATGATAAGCTCGTTCATCTTTTCCTTCTCTAATAACTTACTTTCTGACATTTGTGATGTATCAAAAGATACATTGGTCACCTCGATCTGATCACCACGCTTTTCATCAAATCCCGCTGCTTTTGCCACAAGCCCTTTTATCTTATCTAACTCCTCTTTGGTGCGTGGTACATATTTGGTTACCTCTTTTTTCCCTTCCTTCACAATTTCGGCTCTATCATTTACAACTACAGCTATTGTGAGCCTTTTGATACTACCTATCGATTTCTCTTCCTTTGTAACAGTCTTACCTATTTCGAAATTCTGGGTCTCTTCATTTTTTGTATACGTTGAATTGACACCATTTTGCTGGATATTCGGCTCAGCAAGATTTGGCTCCACCCCCGGCTGCCCCTGTGGTGTATTGGGTGTATTTTTACTCTCTATCTCTATGGTCTGGGATGACCTCAATACCGGATTTTGGTCATACTCTTCCTTATTGATCTCTTTTTTGTCAAAGTCAATTTCTGCGGTCACCTGTGCAACGGCATTGTTTTCCCCTAATGTTGTGGCAAGCAAGGAATTTATTTTTGAAGCAATGATTTTTTCAATTTTCTTTTGATATTCCAACTGTGTTTGGGTTTTGACGTAAGGAAGATTTTCCTCATTCAACGATTCACTAAGCAAATTACCCTGCGTATCCACAATCTGAACATTTTGAATTTTCAAACCCTTAACAGCCCCTGCCACAAGTGAAGCTATAGCTTTCACTTTATCACGGTTGAGGGTTTCCCCCTTCTTCAGCTTTAAAACAACCGCAGCTTTTGGCTCACCATCTTCGGTAATGAAAAGTTTATCTTTAGGTAGAGTAAGATGAACTCTTGCCTCTTCCACTTCTTCCAATGTACTAATAGTACGGGATAATTCCCCCTGTAACGCCCTCTGGTAATTTACATTCTGCGCAAACTCCGTAATACCAAAAGATGTCTTATCAAAAAGTTCAAAACCTACACCGCCCCCCTTGGGTATACCTTCCTTGGCAAGCTCTATCCTTGTTTCATAAACATCCTTCGCGGGTATCTCGATGGTTTTACCACTATCTTTAAGATTATAGGGAATTTTTTTGGCTTTAAGCTTAGCCACCACTTCTGCAGCATCTTCCTGTGATAGATTGGCAAAAAGAATCTTGTAAACCGGCTTATTTGCCCAGTAAACAAGGACTATTATGGATAGTAAAATGGCTACAGCAGCAGATATTATTGTTATCTGCTGAACCTTTGAAAATTTCTGAAATACTTTTTTAAATTGCTCTCCTACATCTTTGATATTCATCTAACCTTTATACCTGAGTCCTCATAATATCCTGATATGCTTCGAGTAATTTGTTTCTTACTTCCATCATCAGCTTCAAAGATACATCTGCCTTCTGAATTGCTATCATAGTATCGTGAATATCCGTCTCTCCTGACATCGCTTTTTTGATGGCGGTATCCGCCTGAATCTGAGCATCATTAACCTGCTCTATACTCTTCTTCAATACGTCAGAAAAAGAAAGGTCAGACTTTTCTGTGGATTTACTGCCCGAAGGCTCACTCAACTTGTTTGGTAACAGTAAATTAATATTCTTTATCTCTGACATAGCACACCTTTTATATATTATATTAATTTTTTTAATATTTTACAACAAAAATTTTAAGCCCTACCGATGTCAAGTGCCCTCATTGCAAGTTGCTTTGCCGTATTTAAAACCGTTACATTTGCTTCATAACTTCTGCTTGCCTCTATCATATTCACCATTTCTTCAATCGGGTTGACGTTTGGATACTGCACATACCCCTCTTCATTTGCATCCGGATGGCCTGGCTCATATTTTAAAACAAAAGGCTTTTTATCCTCCACCACCTTTTCCACTCTAACTCCACCAGAATATTCCCCTTCCAGAAGCTCTTTAAAAACCACATCTTTTCTTTTGTATGGTTCCCCTGTTTCAGTTTTTGTGGTATTTGCGTTGGCAAGATTTGAAGATATAACGTTGATCCTTATCCGCTGTGCTGATAAACCTGTGGCTGCAACGTTTAAGATATTAAAAAATCCCATAAAACCTCCTATCTACCCTGAATAGCAGATTTAAGTCCGGTAAATTTACCTGCTATAATTTGGCTGAACATAGAATACTGAATACCATTTTTCGCCATCTCACTCATTTCATAATCTAAATTTACATCATTACCATCATTCCTGAGGGAGGGATTGTTTTGCAATCTAACGAAGCTATTTGGATCAGTAATATCAGTAGTTCCTTTTATATGGCGATCATTAGTGGTCATAAGTGGTAATTTTGAACCACCGGAAAAATATTCCTTCATTACTTCGGAAAACTCAAGTTTTTTTGCTTTATAATTTGGTGTGTCAACATTTGCGATGTTATTAGCTAAAATATTGTTTTTTACACTGTTTACCTTCAATGCAAAACTCAAATCTTTTATAACTGTCTTATCAAAGATATTCATAAGCTTCCTCCATATAGTGCTCATATCAAATTATGTGCCACTTGACGATGGAAAATTTTTATGCTACCACTCTTAAAAATAAAATTATGGAGTTTATCAGTGTCTAAACCTATCGTCGGAATTCTTGTGGGAAGTGATAGTGATTTACCAGTTATGAAAAAAGCGGCTGACATTTTTAAGGAATTCAACGTCCCTTATGAAATAAGGGTTTTATCAGCCCACAGAACTCCGGATGAAACGATAAAATATACAGAAGAGGCAAAAGAGAGAGGCATAGAAATTCTCATAGCCGGAGCTGGAGGGGCAGCCCACCTGCCAGGTGTAATAGCAGCAAAAACAACACTTCCGGTGATTGGTATCCCTATGCCAAGTAAATTTATGGATGGGCTCGACTCATTACTTTCAATCGTACAGATGCCAAAAGGGATCCCTGTGGCAACCGTTGGGGTAGGAATTGCGGAAAATGCTGCACTTCTTGCCATACGTATTCTTGCACTAAAATATGATGAGTATCAGAGAAAGCTTGAAGATTTCATTGAAAAACAGAGACAGAAGGTATTAAGTATAAAAATTGAAGAATAAAATTTCCACTAAAATCATAAAACTAACAGAAGAGAATTTCAATGAAGCTTTGAAAATCGCATCAGGAATAATCAATACTGGTGGAATAGCCGTAATACCAACTGAAACCGTTTACGGTATTGCGGCATCTATATATAATTCTTATGCAATCCAGAAGATTTTTGAAGCCAAAAACAGGCCAGCAGACAACCCACTGATAGTTCACATTTCTGATTCAAAACAACTAAATGACTTAACAGATGAGATAAACGAAGCTGCCAAAAAACTTATGCAACACTTCTGGCCTGGTCCCCTCACCCTCATATTTAAAGCCAAAGAGGGTATCAATAAAAAAATTACAGGTGGACTAAGCACCATAGCCGTAAGAATGCCAGACAACGATTTCACATTAAAACTTATAGAAATGACAGGCCCTCTGGCAGCCCCATCAGCAAATATCTCCGGAAAACCATCCGGAACGGAAATCTCAGATATATTTGAAGAATTAAACGGTAAAGTAGACCTCATTGTAGATGAGGGGATCGTAAGATGCGGACTGGAATCCACTGTCATAAACACACTGATAAATCCACCTGTGATATTACGAAAAGGAACTATATCTAAAGAGATGATCGAAAAGGTAGTGGAAGTTGTAAACTTCTCCAGCCCTGGGGAAGGCACCATATCCCCCGGGACAAAGTACAAACATTACGCACCTGGGATAAAAACAACTTACATCAAAAAGATCACTTCACCGGATCACTTAAACCTTCTATTAAGTACCATTTCAATCGATAAAAAGATAGGAGTTATACACTTTGGACTTGATATGGAAGGATATTACAACAATATTCAAATAGAGAATCTATCAGGCAATCCGGAACATGCTTCAAAATTTTTTTACCGGACACTGCGGAAGATGGAAAAATCAGTGGACGAAATCATTATACTTCCCCTACCAGATCACCATGGGCTATGGGTAAGCATTGAAGATAGAATTGAAAGGGGCTCAGATAAAATCATAGATGTTATTTAAGCTTGATTTTAAAATAAAAATATTACATATTGTTGCAAAATATATAAGAGGTCTATTATGTTTGGTTTAGGTTTATCAGAGATATTGCTGATAGCTGTTGTGGCAATAGTTGTAATAGGTCCCAAGAGGCTGCCTGAAGTTGCAAGAGCTCTCGGGAAAGGATATGCTGAGTTTAAAAAGGCGATGGATGGTTTTAAAGAGGCCGTCAATATAGACGAAGTTATCCACGATAAACCTAAAGATAATGACTTAAAAAATGTTTATGAAGATAAGTGGAAAACCGCCCACAGTGAACAATCAAAAGATTCACCCACAAATACCGAAACAGCAAAAAATGAAACAAAGGAAACAAAATGAAGCCTGTTGATGCAGAACAACCCTTAATGACACATCTTGAAGAACTAAGAAAAAGACTAATTAGAATAATGATTGCTCTTACTATAGTCTTTTCTATATGTTATTGGAAAAGTGTATACCTTTTTCAGTTTATAAAAAAACCGCTTATATTGTTCATGCCACCAAATTCATCTCTGTCTATGCTGAAGCTAACGGAGGGGTTTCTCACTGAATTAAAACTTTCCTTTATGGCTGCAGTGTTTTTTGCTATGCCATATATATTATACGAATTATGGAAATTTATCGCACCAGGACTTTACACCCATGAAAGAAAATATGTATCAGGATTTGTAATATCCGCATCTTTTCTCTTCTTTTTTGGATCATTTTTCTGTTATCAGTTTGTTTTACCAATTGCCTTTAAATTTTTCTTAACTTATGCAACAGATGGGATCACAGCAAACCTTTCATTGACATGGTATCTGTCATTTGTTGTCAAACTGATGCTCGGTTTTGGTGTTGTGTTTGAATTACCTGTAATAGTATTCTTTCTTGCTAAAATAGGGTTGGTCACAGAAGATATGCTAAAAAAGTATCGGGGCTATTCGATCGTAGGTATATTCATAATTGCTGCCATACTTACTCCGCCAGATGTAGTAAGTCAGGTATTGATGGCAATACCACTACTTATCCTTTATGAAATAAGCATCTTTGTGGCAAAAATATTTGGGAAGAAAAAAGGGAAAGATTTGAGTATATATGAATGAATTAACCGATAAATATGGTAGAACATACAGATATTTGAGGGTATCCGTAACAGATAGATGCAATTTTAGATGTAAATACTGTATCCCAACACACAATTTTAAATTTATAGATCACAGTGAAATTTTAAGGTATGAAGACCTGATTTTTGCCCTTAAAATATTCTCTAAATATGGAATCAAAAAGATAAGATTAACTGGTGGTGAGCCATTGGTAAGAAAAGGACTTACCAATTTCATCAGTAATATTAAATCAGAAACAGATATCGAGGAGATAACTCTTACCACAAACGGATCCCTTTTAACCCAATTTGCAGAAAACTTAAAAAAAGCTGGTATAAACAGAATAAATGTAAGTATAGATTCTCTAAAACCTGAAAGGTACCAGCTTATTACCGGCGGTTTTGATTTAAATAACATAATTGATGGAATAAAATCAGCCCAGGATGCAGGATTATTCCCCATAAAGATAAATACCGTTCTCATAAAAGGTTTCAACGATGATGAGATAGTGGATTTCTGTCATTTTGCTGCAGACAACAATGTTACCGTCAGATTTATTGAGTTTATGCCTATTGGAAATAGTATTGGGTGGAACAAAGATGCCATCATAAGAGGTAAAGAGATTTTAGATATAATAAGGGAACATTTTTCACTTACAAAAATAGAAAAACATAAATTTGAAGGACCAGCGTTGAACTATAAACTCTCAAATGGAGCCAGAATCGGGATCATCACCCCAATATCCAACCATTTCTGTGGAGAATGTGACAAACTTAGAATCACCCCGGATGGGAAGCTGAGACCATGTCTACTCTCCGATAGAGAAATAGATCTGACTTATGCCATAAAGATGAGGGACGAAGATCTATTTTTGAAAAAGATTAAAGAATCTCTTGATATAAAAGATTGGTCGCATCATATATCCGATTGTGAGTCTATTAAATTTAACAGAACTATGTCTAAAATTGGTGGTTGATATGTTTATCAAATATGGAAAAGATAGTCTTGAATTTACGTTAAAAAAAATTGACATATTGGCAACAGACAGAATAATGGAACCCCTCAAGATTGAAAAGATCCTGCAGATATTGAACAATGAAGCGATTTTAATGGAAGGGATCGAAGAGGTCATTGAAAAATCCAATAAGAGCCTAATTATTTTACCTGACATCACCAGAAAATCAGGGGCAGAGATCTTTTTACCCTATCTTTTCAACATTTTTGAACAGTACAACAAAGATTTCAACATTATCTTTGCCATCGGCACACATAGAAATCTCACCATTGAAGAGAAAAAGCAGATACTCACCGAAGATCTTTTCAATAAATATCATCATAAGATCATTGACCATAATCCCGATGACCTTGACAACCATTTCTATTACGGGAAAACCCGCAATAACACCCCAATACTGATAAACAACGCTTACACAAAGGCAGATACAATAATCCCCATAGGATCTGTGAGCTATCACTACTTTTGTGGATTTGGTGGAGGAAGGAAACTGATAATACCAGGCATAGCATCCAGGAAAACTGCCCTGCATAATCATAAATTAGTCCTTGATGAAACAAATAGATGCAAAAACATATATGCCACAACCGGTAACCTGAAAAATAACCCCGTTCACAGCGATATTGTGGAAGCTGTAATGATAGCACGAAGAGGCAAAACATTTTTTTCCATCAACACAATATTAAATGATGACAATAAAGTAGTAGATCTGGTATGTGGCGATCTTTTCACCTCACATATAGAAGCCTGTGAAAAACTAAAACAATATACCACCATAGAGGTGGAAAAAAAATACGATAACGTAGTGGTTTCCGCAGGTGGTTTCCCTAAGGACATAAATATGGTTCAGTCACAAAAATCTATAGATAGAATAAAAAATATAGTAAAAGATGGTGGTAATATCTTCTTTTTTGCTGAATGTATCGATGGATATGGAAATGATTATTTTAGAGATTTTTTCGATATCTCCTCCTCTAAAGAAATGTTTGAAATCCTGCTGCAGGACTACCAGATCAATAAACAGACCGCTTTTAATCTAAAAACAATCACAGAAAGATTTAACTGCTACCTTTACTCCAGCTTTTCAAAAGAGGACACAGAGCGAATGGGCTTTAAAAAGCTAAATTCAATAGGTGAGATGACTGAAATAATTGGAGATTCCAATGTAGCTTTTGTCCCCATTAGCTACAACTATTTCTTTAAAGTAAAAGATTAATGAGTTACCATTAATCATTATTCAATTTGTTTAGAATTTTCTATAGTAACTTTATACGGTTTGTTCTTATTAGCCATTTCAATATAATCGCTAATTACTCATCCCCCCTCCATCAGGCATACCGTTTTACCATATCCACCACATATTCCACTTCTTCATCCTTCATCCCGGGCCAGATTGGAAGGGAAAGGGATAGCTCAAAAACTCTATTTGCTATGGGGTAATCTGCATCTTTATAACCAAAATTACTTCTGTAGTATGGATGTTTGTGGACAGGTATAAAATGTACCGATGTGCCAACCCCCACCTCTTTTAATTTTTCGATTAGATGATCTCTATTCTTCACTTTTATGACAAAAAGATGCCATGCCGATACCCTATCATCCTTCAAAACCGGCAGTCCAATCCTTTCATCATCTTTAAAGGCATCGATGTACATTTTTGCTATCTTTTCCCTTTCTTTCATCATCCATTCAGCTTTATTCAATTGAGCAAGCCCCATTGCTGCGTTTATATCGGTGGAGTTGTATTTTAAGCCGTTATCCACCACCTCATAATACCAGCTACCTTTCATAGTGTATCTATCCCAGGCATCTCTATTTATCCCATGTAGTCTATTAATTTTTATTGATTTCAGGTATTCTTCGTTATCCGTGGTTATTGCGCCACCCTCCCCCATAGCAAGAGTTTTGGTGGCATAAAAACTGAAACATGTAATATCACCAATTGTACCTACAGGTTTATCTTTATAAAAGGCAGGGAATGAGTGGGCGGCATCCTCGATAACCTTTAGGTTATACTTTCTTGCAATATCTAAAATCTGATCCATATCACAGGGCTGACCCGCAAAATGAACAGGTATTATAGCCTTTGTTTTATCAGTAATTAAAGCTTCTATCTTATTCACATTCATCAGCATTGTATCGTAATCTATATCGCACAAAACTGGCTTTGCATTAAAATATGTCACCACCTCCGCCGTAGCAATAAAGGTATTCGTAGGCAAAATAACCTCATCACCTGCTTTTAAGCCAATTGCCTTTAAAGCAAGATGAAGAGCTGCGGTACAGGAATTTACCAGTAAAGCATTAATCTGTTTTGAACTATCCCTGTTGATAAAATCAGCAAATTTTTTTTCAAACTCCATCACCTTTGGCCCCATGGTGATCCATCCGGATCTTAAGGCATCCACCACCAAATTTATCTCTTCGTCAGTAATATGTGCTTTATGAAATGGAATATACATTATACACACTCCTTAAAATTATTATCTATATCTTATTACGAATTCTGCTATACGTTTAGCCTCTTTTTCGTTTATTTTATCGTGTGTGGGAAGGTTTATTATGCGATCCGAAATATCTTCCGCAATGGGGCAGGCACCTTTATAATAAAAAACCTTTTCCCATCCTGTCAAATTTGGATGAAGTGGAGATAAAAACCAATCCCCAATCTCTATTTTAAGCTTCTTTGCTTTTTCGAGTATCCCTCTTTTGTCCCTAACCAATAGAGGAAACCTTAAAAAAATAATTTCCATATTATCATTCTTCAATTTATCGTATTCATTTAAAAAATATTCTCTGTAGATATTGGTTATCTTTTTTCTATGGACTATAATATCTTCTTTATTCAAAAGTTTTTTGAAAAGTAATCTTTCCTGAGTCAGCCCCATTCTTTTTTCAAAATTTTGAGGTTTTTCATATTCCAGTTCATCATTGGAAGATGACCCCACAGCAACACCCAATGATGATAGTTTGCGGTATGAAGACTGGGCTATCCAGAACAATTTTGGCGTGAGAAATTTTTCATAAAGATTGTACTGAGCATCAAGGAGCAACTCCTCTTTTTTTGATGGCATGTTAAACTCTTTATAAATTTTTTCCATACCAGAGATTAAATCGGGGTTATTTATCTGTGCCCAGCCACCTAAACCTGTTGTAACTGGCTTTGACCATTGGGAGGAAAAAAAGGCAGCATCACCGAAATTCCCCATTTCAACCCCTCTATAGGTAGAACCAAGACAATGACATGCATCCTCTATGAGAAAAAGGTTATACTTTTTACAGATAGATCTTATCTCATCCATCCTGGCAGGAATTCCAAATGTATGCTGTGCTATTATGGCCTTTGTTTTATCCGTAATCTTCTCTTCAATCTTGTTCACATCTATGTTATAATCAGATGGGTCAATATCCACGTATACAGGCCTTCCACCTGCATAACAGATGGCATTAGGCACCACTACACAGGTAAAACCTGGAAGAATAACCTCATCCCCCTCTTTTATCCCCATACCTTTTAAAATAGCATATAGCGCCACTCTACCTTTAAAAAATGTATAAATTGTTGACATATTACCTCCCGAATAAATACCTGATCAATCCCCAGATGGAACCAAGGCCGTAAGATATGTGAAGGGTGAAAAAAGAGATAACGCAGTGTAAAAAATATTTAAAACCTTTACTTTTTGCTATCTGATAGCTAAAATAGATGTTTGCCATAAAGTAGGATCCAAGTGTAAGCCAGAACAGTATATAAAAAAAGCTGATATTACTAAGTAAAAGGGATGACACCAGAGTTAATACAAAGATTGCAGGTATTGTATGTCTTATGGAAAAGGGGATTTTAGCAAATCTCAAACTATAAAAAACCCAGAAACCATTCCAAAAATTCTGCCTAAAAAGCCCTTTTAATGTATCTCTTGAAAAATAGGTACTTTTGATCTCTGGATTTAGAATAATCCTTCCACCTGATTTTTTGATTCTTAAATTAAGTTCTATATCCTGATTTCTTACAAGACTCTCATTGAAATACCCAAACCGTTCAAATACCCCCCTTTTGTAACATCCATAAGGAACTGTATCCACCTCCATCAATCTATCCGTACCTGTCCTGAACAGTGAATTCCCCACCCCAAACCTATTAGATAAAACATAAGAAATCGATCTGGCTAAAATGTTATCCGATGGGGATATCGTTTCGATTATTCCCCCCACACAATCTGCACCGGTTGATAGGATGGTTTCTATATTTTTTAATACAAAATTATCAGGTATCTTTGTGTGGCTGCTTAAAATAATAACATACTCGCCACTTGAATTCTTTATTCCAATATTCAGAGCAACAGGGGTAATCTTTTTGGGATTATCTGTCACACTTACGAGTAACCTATCCCTATATGATAGGATTATCTCTTTTGTCCGATCATCGCTCATACCATCGATAAATAGAATCTCTAACTTTTCTTTTGGATAATCTATCTTTGTAAGTGAATCTAAAAATGTACCAATAAACTTCTCTTCGTTTCTACATGGAATAACCAATGATACCTTTGGTAGTTCTTCATAGTTCATATATCACCTTTAAAAAATTGCTAATATTATTCTGCCATAATCCTCTTTTTCTTATAATCTCCTGATTTATCTTGAGAAATTCATCTATTCTGCTCTGGACAGAAAAGAGCCTATCTATATTCCCATCGAAGTAGAATCCATTGTACCCATCCCATACCCATTCCCTATTAGATGGGATATTGGAAACAATTGGGATACATCCAAAAGACATTGCTTCCAGAAGTGAAACAGACGTGGCATCCGAATCGGGAATGGAGATATAAAACGTGCTTTTGGCGTATATCTCGTCCTGTTTCTCTTTTGAAAGAAAACCTACGTATTCCACAGCCGAAGACAGTCCGAGACTACTTATCTGTCCTAAGATATCATCCCTTAAAACTCCGTCATTTGCTATTATCAATCTTGATCTTTTGTCCCTGTCGTGGATATTTTTGAAAAATGACACTATCTTATCAATGTTGTAATTCGGCTTTAACATCCTGTTGGAAAAGAATAGCAGAGGCTCTTTATTCGTAACATTGGGGATATTTTCAACCCCAAAAGGGAATGTGAGAACCCTTTTGTTACAAAAATCCAGTATTTTATCGGTCATAGAGTATGAATCTGAAGTTATAAGGTCTGAATGTTTTAAAATGTATCGGGTGA
The DNA here is from genome assembly GCA_002878065.1 of Calditerrivibrio nitroreducens. Classification (GTDB taxonomy): domain Bacteria; phylum Chrysiogenota; class Deferribacteres; order Deferribacterales; family Calditerrivibrionaceae; genus Calditerrivibrio; species Calditerrivibrio nitroreducens_A. The sequence goes on along the minus strand of PNIN01000071.1, from coordinate 1,001 downwards.
TCTTTTTATACAAAAAATTCCTGTTTGGATTCACAAGGATATCCGAACCCCAGCAGGATGATACTATCTTGTAGTCATACTTCATAAGCTTTTTAACCAATACCGCCATAAAACCGTTGCTGGTGATGTAATGAGGATTTACTATATCTGGATGAACATATTTTATAATGCTGTTGAGTAAACTTGCATATTTCAAAATCGAATAATTCCCCCCCGTCTGACTTACGGAAAGATTTGCCGAAAAAGCCTTCTTTTCTCCCAAAATACTTTTTAATTCATCTGATAGTCTGTTGAAGGAAAAGAGGTACAGATCAACATCTTTTTTTAGTGTTTTTGCCCATTTTAAAAGGTGTGGACTGTTGCCATCCCCAATTATAAGATATCTCATCTTTTTTCTAACTCTTCCATTAATCTTTTTTCCAATATTTCCACCTGAAAACGCCTGTGGCAGGTTTTCACTAACTCAATATCCGGATTGAACTTTTCCCCATTTTTCCACAAATCATAGCATTTCAATATACACTTTTTTATCCCTTCAATATCGTTGTTATCCGCCACAAATCCAAAATTCCCCTTTTTTATAAGATCTGCCGCCACATCATCAGGATCCACCAGTGCTAATATCGGTCTTACTACACCTATATATTCAAAAAGCTTACCTGTATAAACCCCTTTTAATTCGGAAGTGGGGTGTATCAAAAGAAGTGCATCAGATTTTCTCATATGGTCGATAGATTCCTTATTAGAAACTTTGTCAAAAAAATGCACCTTTTCTTTCAACAGTTCATCCACCACCATAGGCTTTGTGACCCCCACAAAGTTTATCCTTATATCATCGATATCCCCCTGTTGCAACAACTCTTTTACAACCTTTAGAAAATTATCCGGATTTCTTAAACCATAAAATGTACCTGTATACGTAACGGTCCATACACTATTCGCAGGTGGATTATCAAAACAGGGTTCAAAATCATAACCATTTCTTATCTCTAAGAAAATTA